>JBBSRP010000306.1:0-1581 GCA_038242935.1 Flavobacteriales bacterium | reverse complement strand
GAGCGAGACGGCTTACCGATCTTTAACTCCGGAACAAATTGCACAAATAGAAAGTTACTGCGAAATTATCTACGCAGATTTAAATACGATTGAAGTAAATGGTGGCGGAAGTGCGAGATGCATGCTGGCAGAGGTTTTTTTACCGAAGAGTTAATTTCTAAAGAGTATCAACTAAAACCGTGTGATAAGTTTGTAAATTAAAATATCTTTAAGGCAATAGTTAAAAAAAATAACTTTGTGTTATTGGAAAAGCAATAGGAAAAAGATCGAAACCGTGTTGGTAGAAAATACCGTCCTTGACAATTAGTCCCTATTGCTTGTTTTCTAAAGACCGGATAGAATGCTGTTGCAAGCAAAGAAATAACTCTTATCACAATGGTTTATGAAAACTACTTTCCAATAAATTTAAAATATTTATTATGGCAAATTTAGAGAAAAAAGTAATGGGAGTAGATGTAAGTTCAAAAACATTGACGCTTAGCTACAATAATGAGAGGCAGCAGAACGTAGTAGTAAATATCGGTAACAATAAAACAGATATTCAAAGACTACTTAAAAATTTAGATACTGCAATTTACAAAGTCGTTGTAGAAGCTACAGGGTCTTATAGCAGCAAGATATTGTATTATGCTCATTTGTTGAATTTTGAAGTATTTATGATCAATCCGTTATCTATTAAAAGATATGGTGAGGCAAAAAATACAATTACTAAAACAGATGAGGAAGATGCAAAATTAATTAGAGATTATGGTGAAAAAATAGAGATGTCTCCCTATGAACCCAAAACTGAAAATTTAGAAAAACTTGATCAAGAAATGAATCTATGGCAGGATTTAGAGGAAGAGAAATTGAGATTATCCTCTAAATTAAAAGCACTTCGCCAAAAAGCTAGAGTATCAAAAGATGTAGAGAAACATTATGAATCATTATTAAAAACTCTGACAAAGGAGATTGAAAAAGTACAAAAAAGACTACCTAGCTTAGAAGATGACGAAATTAAGAAGAACAAAAAATTGCTTACAAGCATTAAAGGTATAGGTGATAAAACAGCGTTGTTATTACTAATTGCAACGAACAACTTCAATAATTTTCAAACCGATAAGGCTTTGAGCAAGTATTTTGGAGTAGCACCTCGATTATATCATTCTGGCAACAAGAAAATTAGTTTAGGAAAGTGCAGAACCAGCAAATCATTTATAAGAAGTGTACTATACGTTTGCTCCTGGAGTGCAATGAAATATAATGCTCAATGCAAAGCTCTTTATGAAAGAATTGTAGAAAAAGGGAAATCGAAAAAGCTAGCTCTTATTGCTGTATGTAACAAACTATTACGACAAGCTTTTGGAATCATAAAAAATCAAGATGGATATCAGCCAGATTATACAAAATAAAGAAAAATATTAACTGTTAAAATTAGGAAAGTAACATAGAATGTCAAGGTTCCAAACCTTGACAAGGTTTTTTCAACACTCCATTCACTAATTCATCCAAAACCCAACATCTGCAACCTGTATATACAAAAAAAGAAATGGCTCCTCTGGATCCGCACCATTATTTCTAAAAAATATCCGACAGGGATAT
>JBBSRP010000305.1:0-1662 GCA_038242935.1 Flavobacteriales bacterium | reverse complement strand
TATCTTTTCTAGAACTTTGATGTAATTTGGTGTTTCAACTTCATAAATCTCACCCTCTTCCACAACTTTCTGAACTAGAGATTTGTACTCCGTTTGATTGCCTTTTATAAAATCTCGGTGCATTGACGATGTATTGTCCTGCGGACTTTTGGCCAATTTTGCAAGCATATTCTCAGCAATATCAAGCGGTACTTCAATTCCTTTGACCGCAGCAATCATCGCAACTTCTTCGACAAGATCTACAAAAAACTGCTTGTGCTCTTTGGAAGCGAGGATTTCGCCAATATTTTTATTGAGAAAACTAGTTGTGGAAGCTAAAGCGGAAATGAAAATGAACTTCATCCAAATGGTATTGTCAATTTCATCTGTGAGAAACGCGTGAATTTCTGCATCTTTGAGAATCTTTTTGAGCTTTTGCATCTTTTTCCAAGAAGCAACATCGGAGCCAAAAAACAGCTGCTCATTTGGGCCAACTTTTTTAATTTTTCCTTTAGATTCAATGAAAGACACGATATAAACGCAGCCCATCAAAACCTCGCTATCCTTAAAAATATCAGCAATTCTTTCGCCCGCATCGATTCCATTATAAAGCGGCAAAATCATAGTATCGTCGTTAATACATTTCTGTAAAGGTGCCAGAGATTCCTCGATATCATAGGTTTTGGTAGCGCAAATCAAATAATCCAATCGACCAATTTCCTTGGCATTATCGGAAACAACACTTGGAAATGCAGTAAAAGTTTGGCTGTCAGTTTCGATAATTAATCCCGATTCTTTAATGTTTTCCATCGTTTCGCCACGAGCGATAAAAATAATTTCTATTTTATCGGAGTCTTTATATGCTTTCGCTAAAAGTCCGCCAAAGTATCCGCCTACTCCACCAAGTCCTAATATTCCGATTCTAATTTTCATTTATAAGTTTTTTATGCTTTAAGCAAAGATACAATTACAATTGAAAGCTATTTTTACTTATTTTTAAAACTTCAACCAATTTCTCTTGAGACTGATCTTGAGATAAATATTTAAAAGAATAAAAATGAAATGGACCCTTGTTTTGCAAATTATTTACGGAATTGTGCTGCTCTTCGTTTGTCTGAGAATAATCTATGATACCCAAAACAACTCAAAAACACTCGCGTATCTATTATTTGTGGTGATTGCGCCAGTCTTTGGAATAATATTTTATTTCTCTATTGGGATAAATTATAGCAAGCAAAAAATGTTCAGTAAAAAGCTGACTAACGATGACGATCTGCTGCAGAAAACTACAAGAGAAGTTTTTAATTATTCCGAAAAAATTGTTGAAGATTATAGCAAGGCGCTTGGAGATAAGAAGTTTCTGTCCAATCTTATTCTTAATGACACGATGAGTCCACTGACAGAGAATAATGAAGTGGAGATTCTAGTGAATGGCGAGCAGAAATTTCCTGCAGTTCTTGATGCTTTACGTGACGCGCAGCATCATATTCATATTGAATATTATATTTATGAGGATGACGTAATAGGTAAAGAAATTGAAAATATCTTGATCGAAAGAGCTACAAATGGAGTAAAAGTCCGTTTTATCTACGATGATTTTGGAAGTAGTTCTCTGCGAAAAAGAATGGTGCAAAATCTTCGAGACAATGGTGTGGAAGCAGTTGCGTTCTCGAAAGTTCGGAT
>JBBSRP010000304.1:0-1748 GCA_038242935.1 Flavobacteriales bacterium | reverse complement strand
TTCCCAAGTGTGGTGTTCCAGTACTCTGAACGCCAGTAAGTATTTTTGCCATTTGAAATAAATTTGATGTAAAGTTAGTGTATTTTTAAAAATTCGTACAGCCGTATTGATTACTTTTGAACTTATGAAATTAATAAAGAAAATTGGCTGGCTCTTGTGGCGCGTGTGGTTCTACATACTTATGGGACTGCCGATCCTTATAATGTTGCCGTTTTTACTGATTTCAATTTCGAGAGAGAAGTGGTATCCGTATTATTTTGCAATGGCCAGAATTTGGGCAAAAACGATTCTTTTCGGAATGGGTTTTTATTATAAAGTTGAGAAAAGACAGAAATTAGAAAAAGGCAGAAGCTATATGTTTATTGCCAATCATACTTCGATAACAGATATAATGTTGATGCTGGCGGTAGTAAAACATCCTTTTGTGTTTGTTGGTAAGCAATCGTTAGCAAAGGTTCCGCTGTTTGGATTTTTCTATAAACGAACTTGCATTTTGGTTGACCGAAGTAGTTCGAAAAGTAGAATGCAGGTTTTTGAAAGAGCACAAGCAAGATTGAATAGAGGTTTGAGTATTTGTATTTTCCCCGAAGGTGGCGTTCCTGATGACGAAAGTATTTTGCTTGACGAATTTAAAGATGGCGCTTTTAGGTTGGCATTAAATCATCATATTCCGATTGTTCCGCTGGCTTTCGCTGATAATAAAAAGCGTTTTTCTTATACTTTTTTTAGTGGAAGTCCAGGAATTATGAGAGTGAAATTCTGCGGCTTTGTCGAAACTGCAGGTCTTGATGATAGCAAAACCAATATTCGAATCGTAAGAGATAAATCAAGAGAGGAGATTTTGGAAGCGTTGTTGGAGTTTCAAGGTGTGGAGAAAGTTGAAAGGGAAGTCGAGTTTTTAAATAATTTTTAATATTAAGTAGAAATACAGTTTGATCAAAATGGAAACAGAAAATAAAAATATCCGCACTCTAGCGGATCATCTCGATAAAAGATATGGTAAAGAAGGTACAGAATCAAGAATTAATTTTGAAGCGAAAGCAACTTCTTTTGCCGTAGAAGAATTGAGGATAGAAGCGAATAAGAAGATTTTAATCTCAAACATTAAGAAATAATGGATTAAGAAAATCTTCGTAATTTATTTATCCAGCTATGAAATTTTACGAAAAATGTCCACAGTTGAAGGACAAAAGCTTTTTATCTGAAATGCTTGAGGATTTAGTATTTTCTACAATGTCTTTGGCAGATCAGCAAGTTCCAAAATTAAAAGTTATCGAAATTGTATCGAAAGTATTAAAAGAAAAAGAGCTAGAAGGAAATGCATTCTTTAGTAATCAACTTTGAATAATGTAAATTTGATATTGACAGGGTTCCTAGGAAATGATTTTTTGGAAAAAACCCCACAAAAAAACCCGCAATCTGCGGGTTTTTGAATATTAAAGATTTTCTTTAATTCTGTCTTTAATTTTTTGCTCTAGCTCATCTGCTAGTTCTGGATTGTCCTTGATAAGTACTTTCACACTATCGCGACCTTGTCCTAATTTTGTATCTCCGTAACTAAACCAAGATCCTGCTTTTTTCACGATTTCGAATTCAACCGCCAAATCCAAGATTTCTCCTGTTTTTGAAATTCCTTCACCGTACATAATATCAAATTCAGCAACCTTGAAAGGTGGTGCTACTTTGTTTTTTACGATTTTGACTTTCGTACGGTTTCCAATTACGTTATCTCCATCTTTAATTTGAGA
>JBBSRP010000303.1:0-1812 GCA_038242935.1 Flavobacteriales bacterium | reverse complement strand
TATCGCGCAAGGCCATAAATTCTGGCAAATATCTTCCCGCCTGTCGCATCATCCAAACTGGTGGTCTTTCGACAGTTTCACCTTTTAAAGCTCTTAGAAATAAATCGTTTTTTATCATTGTGATTAAGTTTTACCTAAATTGATTTAAGTGTTTTATAATAATTTATAACCTGAATAATTGTATTTTCAACTGTCTGAACGGTTGCAATGTGTATTTGATCTTCTGAAACACTTCTGTTTATTAGCGCTTGAGAAGTTGTGGTGCCAATGCAAAAATACTGCTGATCTTTCTCCAAAGAATTTTCCATCAAATAACTATCTACTCCACTGGGGCTGAAGAATAATATGGCTTCCGCCGAAGATTGAATCTTCTGTGGTGACAAAACCGTTTTATAAACTTCGATTTCATCAAAGCTGATTTTATGATCTTTTAGACCTTGAGGGATTGTCTCGTGTCTTAAATTTCCAGAGAAGAAAGTATAATTTCTATCCGAATATTTTGAACCAAGAATTTCGACAAGTTCCGCTGCATAATTGGTAAATTCAAGAACTTCAAAACCATTTTTCTCTAATAAATCTTTCGTTTTAATTCCAACACAAAAAACTGGTTTCGACTTTAAATCCGCCACTTCCGAAGTTTTTAAAACAGAAGTTACCGAGTTTTGACTAGTGAAAATTAGATTTTCGTTTGTGTCTTTAATTTCAACCTGATAATATTCGATACTTATGAAATTCGCTTCAACCACTTGCAGCCCAGCATTCAGCAGAAATTGCCTCTGATTGCTTTGCAATATTTTTGTGGATAAAACTTTAATTGTATCGTGCATCACTATATTCTTTATAAAAAAACGAAGATCTATTTTTTTAAGTCTTCTTTAATTTGAGCCATAATGACATCTCCGCCTCGTGACAGAATCTCTCTTGCACATTCCTGACCAAATTCTGCGTAAGCATCAATACTAATTGTCTTTTCGATGTCAATTTTCTGGACACCATCAAGAGAAAACAATCCGCCTTTGAAACGAATTTCGTCATCGATTATAGTGGCAAGCGCTCCAATTGGAGCAGTACATCCCCCTTCGAGCGTCTTCAAAAACATTCTTTCAACGTGAGTACATATTTCTGCTTCCTGAACATTTAGTTTGGCAACAGCCTGCTTGCAATAATCATCATTAGCCATTACCACTACAACCATAGCGCCTTGTGCAGGTGCGGGAATCATCCAATCCAATTCTTGAAAATTGGCTGGTTTTTTGTTAATACGATTCAGTCCGGCCGCCGCAAATACTGCTCCTTCCCAAGGATTATCGGCAAGTTTTTGCAATCTTGTATTTACGTTTCCACGTAAATCCACAACCTGATGATTTGGATATCTATTGAGCCATTGTGCTTGTCTTCTCAAGGATCCCGTAGCAATTGTACAAGGTGCTTGAAAATCTACATCACCTTTTTTCACGATGATATCAAGCGTACTTTCACGCTCCAAAACTGCAACCTGCTCGATTCCCAAAGGCAAAGCAGTAGGCACATCCTTCATAGAATGTACTGCGATATCTACTTGATTGGTAATCATTGCGACGTCTAAAGTTTTGGTGAAAATTCCTGTGATTCCAAACTCATATAATGGTTTGTCAAGAACGATATCTCCTACA
Source organism: Flavobacteriales bacterium (assembly GCA_038242935.1). Lineage (GTDB taxonomy): Bacteria > Bacteroidota > Bacteroidia > Flavobacteriales > Flavobacteriaceae > Flavobacterium. The sequence goes on along the minus strand of JBBSRP010000303.1, from coordinate 160 downwards.
GATTTAATGGGAATAATTTCGGTACTATAGCCTAAAGCTCGTAGTTTATCTTGAACGTGATTGGCTTGCCAGAGTGCAAGTTCGCTATCTCTAGTTCCAATTCTGATAATTTTTGTCATTTTGCCAGCGCTTCAATTTGAAAGATCTTTTCGATCCATTC
>JBBSRP010000302.1:0-1931 GCA_038242935.1 Flavobacteriales bacterium | reverse complement strand
CTGGCTATTTCAATCTTTATAGTCGTGTTTATTATTATTTATTTTTCAGGTTGGTTAATATTTTATAACTGGTATTTGCCAAAGGAAAAGGATATATTACAAGAGTTTAAAATGAAAGCAAATTTGTCACGGGCTGCTATAATCTCTATTACTAGTTTTTTGACAATATTCTTGATTTATATCTGGTTCAAACGATTTGATATTTTTCGTTAGGAAGCCTTGACTTTTAACGAGCTCTTTTAATAGTAACTCGTTAAAGCAATTGGTCTTTATCTACAGCAGCCGGAAAAATCTCAATAAAAAGTCGCAATAATTTTACTCCAATCCGTCAATAGTAATATCAAGTCTTCCCTGAACTGTTAAGAATGCTACAATTGCTGAATTTGTAAGCTGCAATTTCTCAAAACTAAAATTCTTCAACTCCCCATTTACTACAACGCCAGGCATAGGCTTATAGTTTGTCATAAATGCTTTCATCGTTGTTTTTGCATCTTCGAGATTTGCCGCAATAGAATAACGGCAGTTTTCTCTAATTTTCTCCAAAATATATCCCGACGCCAGCCAGTTTGCAGTTCGAGCCAATTGACTTTTTGTGTCTAAAACATAATCCAGCTGATCAAAGAATATCTCATTAGTCTGAGCATTAAACTGTGGATAGCCAGAAAGATAGATCTGACCTTTTATACTGCCGTCCATCGTCAATGCAATAATCAATTTCTTGTCTTTGTGCCAAATCTCAACATTTTTCACGATGACTTTCTTACCTCCACTTCCAAATTCCTGTCCTGCGAAATTCTTTGTCAAAACTCTTGAAGCATCTTTGTAGGTTGATACCGCCGCAATATTTGCTGTTGTCGAACTTGGCATTTTCTTGACAGGCTTCAAAACAATTGCATTCTTATCAAAAACTGTTGCAGGTTTTTTGCCGATGTAAGTTTGGATATTACATTTCAAACCCATCTCAAGATCTACAACATCTTTTTGCAAAACTGCTTCGGTTGTGTAAAGTTCAATTGGCACAATTCGAAGCCAACTTTCATAAATAGCATCCATTTCAAAAGGTGTTGCAACTTTTTCTAAAGCATCAAGTACATTCGATTTAAAATCCATTGACTTCGTAATACTTTCGTCAAGACTTTTTTCGATATCAGATCTAAATAAGCTTACCGCAGGTTTGATGATATAAGTAATCGGAATATTTTTTCCAGCTATCGAAACCGTTGGACTTTCTTTAAAATCCAATGACTGAAATTCTGTCTTTGTGCGCATCTGCCAGTTGGTAAGAGCAATGTCACTAAGTAAAGTCACCGTTCCATTAAAAGTATATTTCCGAACATCGTACATCTTTATTCCTAATGCTTCAGTTCCAATTCTATATTCGACTTCGGCTTTTAGAGGTAGAAGAATTTGAATTTTTCCATTATGGTTTTTCAGTTTAATTGGCATTTGCTTCCAAACTTTCATCGAGATGTCATCATCTTCAATATTTGAATCTTCATAAATTAGTCCATTTAAGGACTGATTTACTTTGTTTTCGATATCTTGAACTTTAATTTTGATGGGAAGATTTATATATGATGTTGTGCTTTCATAAACCGAAGGTGCATTATCTTCGGCGGGTCTAAGGGCATTAATCGCCGTTCCAGTACTGCCGCAGGAATTTAGCGAAAGCGAAATAATAAAAGCATATAGTACAAAAAGTGTGGTGCGCATTTATCTGATATTTAAAACACAAAAATACTCAGTTCGCAATTAGAAATGATATTTTAATTAGAAAGCGTCCATTATTTTAATGTATATCCGTAACTAATCATAATTCTGTATATTTGTTTGGTAATAAACTGATTGAGATGAATATTTTTAGTTTTGGAGTAGAATTTAGTAGTGAAGAGGATTGTATCGCACATTTTAAGGCTCAGCGTGATAAAATT
>JBBSRP010000301.1:0-1936 GCA_038242935.1 Flavobacteriales bacterium | reverse complement strand
TAAAATTTACGCTATTGCGAGTAAAGGTTCTGCTAAACAAGAACGTACGGCAGCTTTTGCAGAAATAAAAGCAGAAACACAGTCTTTATTTACAGAAGAGGAATATACTGAAAATCTAGATTTGGCAGGTTTGGTAGCAAAATATTTCTACAAAACTAACAAAGAAGCTGTTCGTAATGTAACTTTAGATTTAGGAACACGTCTTGACGGAAGAAAAACTACAGAAATCAGAGACATCTGGTGTGAAGTAGATTATTTACCATCTGTTCACGGTTCTGCTTTGTTTACACGTGGAGAAACTCAAGCTTTGGCAACTGCAACTTTAGGAACTTCTAGAGAGGCAAACCAAATTGACTCACCATCACAACAAGGAGAAGAAAAATTCTATTTGCATTATAATTTTCCACCATTTTCTACAGGAGAAGCTCGCCCACTAAGAGGAACTTCAAGAAGAGAAGTTGGTCACGGAAACTTAGCACAAAGAGCATTAAAAAACATGATTCCTGCAGATTGTCCTTATACAATTCGTGTTGTTTCTGAAGTATTAGAATCTAACGGTTCATCTTCAATGGCAACAGTTTGTGCTGGAACATTATCATTAATGGATGCAGGTATTCAATTGATTCGTCCAGTTTCTGGAATTGCGATGGGATTGATTTCCGACGGAGATCGTTTTGCTGTTTTATCTGATATTTTAGGTGATGAAGATCACTTGGGAGATATGGATTTCAAAGTAACTGGAACTTCTGAAGGAATTACAGCTTGTCAAATGGACATCAAAATTGACGGATTGAAATATGAAATCATGGAGCAAGCCTTGGCTCAAGCTCGTGATGGACGTTTGCATATATTGGAGAAATTAGTGGCAACACTAGCTAAACCAAATGCAGATGTTAAAGCACACTCTCCAAAAATCATTACAAGAAGAATTCCAAATGCATTCATTGGAACTTTGATTGGACCTGGTGGAAAAGTGATTCAAGAATTACAAAAAACAACTGGAACTACAATTGTTATCAATGAAGATCCAGTTACTGAAGAAGGAGTAATTGAAATTTTAAGAACTGATCCTGCAGGTATCGAAGCTGTATTAGCAAAAATCAAATCTATTACTTTCAAGCCTCAAATGAATGAGTCTTATGATGTGAAAGTAATAAAGTTACTTGATTTTGGTGCAGTAGTTGAATATCTTGCGGCTCCAGGAAACGAAGTTTTACTTCACGTATCTGAATTAGCTTGGGAACGTACTGAAAACGTTACTGATGTTGTGAATATGGGTGATACATTCCAAGTTAAATACATGGGAATGGATCCTAAAACTAGAAAAGAAAAAGTGTCAAGAAAAGCGTTGATGCCGAGACCTCCAAGAGATGAAAATGCTCCAAGAGAAGAAAGAGCGCCTCGTCCTGAAAGACGTGACGACAGAAGATAAGATTAATTCTATATTAGGTTTAATTCAACTAAAACCCCATTTCATTTATTTGAGATGGGGTTTTTAAGTTTAAGCTATTGTTGCAAATGGCGAATAAGGTCGACTATAAAACACTTTAGCTAAAAGTTATCAAATTCCCACGCAACCTTTTATCTTTTCTAGTACTATAGAATATACAACCACAAATATTATCGTATTATGAAAAACCTGTCTCTACTATTAATAACAATCGCGGCACTTGCCATTTCATCCTGTTCTACCGATGACATCGTTCAAGACAACAGCCAAGACAACAACTTAAATACCAATATTAAAGTTTTGAAAAAGACTATAATATATACCCCTTCAATTGAAAATTTTGACACAAAAAGAATTCAGTATTATGATACAGTTGGGGAATTGTCGGCTGACTCAACATTTAATGGCGCAAATGAGTTGATGAGTTATCAAACTCAAACCTCACAAGGCAATAATATTGTCATAAAAAAATTTGATAGCAATAAC
>JBBSRP010000300.1:0-2025 GCA_038242935.1 Flavobacteriales bacterium | reverse complement strand
CTGACAATTGTAGAAGTAGCATTGGGAATTGAAAAACCTGCTGTGCTATTTATGAATACTTTTTTAAGTATGAATATTCTTAACTGGATTTTTATTATCCTTACTATTGTTAAAGCTTATTATATTGTTTGGGCTTTTATGCACATGGAAGGTGAGAGATCAAGCCTTCGATGGGCTGTTGTGAGCACTTTGTGCTTCTTAATTCTGTATTTATTCTTCATATTACTTGTTGAAGCAGATTACATTTTTACGGTTTATAGAGATTCAACTATTAAGTGGAACTTTTAACAACTTATTAATTCATAAAAGACGGTTTCTAACCGTCTTTTTTTATTTTTGTACTTTATATAAATGCATTTTCAATAATGAAAAAAACAGCTGTTCTTACAATATTATTTGTGCTGCCTATAGTTTGTTATTTATTTTTCTCCTCCGGTATTAATGGGTTCTCTACGCTGCCAACGCTTACACCCAAAGTTGCTGATATGAAACCTTGGCCAACTCTTAAAAATGATACAATATCGCTTAATGACAAGATTACTGTTCTAGGTTTTGGAGGTGAAGAACTTCTTGCCAATCGCGAAAATCTATTCAATCTTAATTTGAAAATCTACGAACGCTACCATGCATTTGATGATCTTCAATTTGTAATCCTATGCCCGACAGGTACAGAAAAGGGAGCAAAGCACATCTTGGATCAGTTTTCGGCTATTGTTGACGTAACTCAATGGAATTTTGTTTTTGCTCCTAAAGAAGAAATTATCCAGTTTCATAAAGGATTAAAATTAAAAACTCCACTTGATCAATATGCAGGTACTCCAGAAGTATTTATTATAGACAAAGAGCGAAACCTAAGAGGTCGTAAACATGAAGATCCAAAAGAGTACAAAGAAGGATATAATACTTCTTCTGTGTCAGAGCTCAGTAATGAGATGCTCGACGACTTCAAGATTATCTTATATGAGTATCGTGCAGCTCTAAAAAAAAATAGAAAAATTTAATTATAATACCATGAAAAATAAATCCTATATAGGTATTTCTTTTATCATTTTAATTTTCGGAATTTGGGCAGTGCCAAATATTATCGAGAGAGTCAAGACTGGAACAGTGGTAAAAGGTGATCGACTGAATAGAGTTGATGCATCTGATAAAGTGGATGAAAAACTTGTAGTAATTGGGCCTGCGCCAAAATTTACGCTCACAGATCAAAACAACAAGACGATTAGCAATGTAGATTATTTGAATAAAGTATATGTATTAGAATTTTTCTTCACAAAGTGTCCCACTATTTGTCCGAAGATGAATCTGAATATGCTCGACATCGAAAAGACTTTCTTTGGCAATCCTAATTTTGGAGTCGCATCCATCACAATCGATCCAAAAAACGATACTCCAGAAGCGTTGAAAAAGCATGCGGAAGATTTAGGAATTACCTCTTCAAATTGGCATATGCTCACAGGTGATAAAGATTATATTTTTGATCTTGCTAATAAAGGATTCAATCTTTATGCAGGTGAAGACAAAGCTGATAAAACTAATTTTGAGCATTCTGGAATGTTTGCTTTAATTGATAAAAAGGGAAATATCCGCTGTCGTAGAGATAGTCAAGGTAATCCCATTTTGTACTACGATGGTTTGGAAGCGAAAGGTGTAAACGCAATTAAGAAAGATATTAAATTATTGCTTAATGAATAATGTAGAGTCTCCTATCAACGAAAAGCTGTACAACAGATGGATTGTTATTCTTTCGGTAGTAATTCCTTTATTTGTTGCCCTACTGTTTTCTGTAAATCTTCAGAAATTAGGTTATGATGTGGAGCCTTTGTCTTTTCTGCCTCCAATTTATGCAACTATCAATGGTTTGACGGCAGTGCTTTTAATTGCGGCTTTCTCGGCAGTAAAAAACAAAAAGCTTAAGTTGCATGAGAATTTGATGAAAGTCGCAATAGGATGTTCGGTATTGTTTTTGCTGATGTATGTTGCCTATCACATGACTTCAATCGAAACCAAATATGGAGGAGAAGG
>JBBSRP010000299.1:0-2059 GCA_038242935.1 Flavobacteriales bacterium | reverse complement strand
TTTATGAGCGAAAAAAAAGAATTGCATCCTAGAAACTTGCACAACGTAGATTACGATTTAGAATTACTATCCCAAGCAACTCCTGCTTTAGAACAACATATAATTGAGAAATTTGGCAAGAAAACAATTGATTTTAGCAATGCTGATGCAGTAAAATTTCTGAATGCTGCGTTACTAAATCAATATTACGGAATTAAAAATTGGAACATTCCTTCTGATTTTCTATGTGCTCCAGTCCCTGGAAGAGCAGACTATATTCATCATATAGCCGACTTACTTGCTCCAAATAACCAAGGAGAAATTCCTGAAGGAACGAGCGTAGTTGGTCTGGACATTGGCGTTGGTGCAAATTTAATCTATCCAATTCTTGGAAATGCCGTTTACGGATGGAGCTTTGTAGCTTCGGATATTGAGAAAAGAGCTTTGCAGAATTGCGTGACGATCATTGAGAAAAATCCTCAATTGCAGGAAACAATAAGCTTACAGTTACAACCAAATCCTCGCTTTATTTTTAAAGATATTATCGCCGAAGACGACCGTTTTTCTTTCACGATTTGCAATCCTCCTTTTCACGCTTCGGCAGAAACGGCAGAAAAAGCAGCAACTAGAAAGAACAAAAATTTAATTGTCAGCACAAAAAAACTTGCGGAAATAAACAACGAATTGAACTTTGGCGGAATCAATGCCGAACTATATTGCGAAGGCGGCGAACTTGGTTTTGTAACTCAAATGATTTACGAATCTGCGAAATATAAAAAACAGGTTTTGTGGTTTACTTCTCTAGTTTCGAAAAAAGAAAATATTTACAAACTTTCTAATATCTTGAAAAAAGTTTCTGCAGCGGACGTCAAGGTTGTCGAAATGGCTCAAGGAAACAAAAAAAGTCGTTTTATAGCGTGGACTTTTCAGAGTCCTGATCAGCAGAGAAACTGGAAGTTTTAAGTTTTAGTTTGCATATTATCAGGCAGTTATTTCTTAAATTTGTATAATTATTTTTTAAGTAAATCCGCTGGCTGATTCTATGCCCGCAAATCTCTAAAAACATTAAGGTAAACGAATGAAATTTAAGGTAGTTTCTCCATATAAACCTACTGGCGATCAGCCGCAAGCAATAGATAAACTGGCAAAAGGAATTGAGTCAGGCGAAAAATATCAGACATTGCTTGGGGTTACAGGATCTGGAAAGACTTTTACAATGGCAAATGTTATTGAAAAAGTAGACAGACCAACGCTAGTTTTGGCTCACAATAAAACACTTGCAGCACAATTATACTCAGAATTTAAACAGTTTTTTCCAGAAAATGCTGTCGAATATTTTGTATCATATTACGATTATTATCAGCCAGAGGCATTTATGCCGGTCAGCGGATTGTATATAGAAAAGGATCTTTCGATAAATGAAGAATTGGAAAAGATGCGTCTTAGTACTACATCTTCCCTACTTTCAGGCAGACGTGATATTATTGTTATCGCTTCTGTTTCCTGTCTTTATGGTATCGGAAATCCCGTGGAGTTTCAGAAAAACGTAGTTTCTATTTCGAGAAATCAGATTATTTCGAGAACCCAACTTTTGCATAAGTTAGTACAGAGCTTGTACTCTAGAACCGAAGCGGATTTTAATCCTGGAAGTTTTAGAATAAAAGGAGATACGGTAGAAGTTTTTCCAAGTTACGGCGACGAACCTTTTCGAATTCACTTTTTTGGCGACGAAATTGAAGAAATCGAATCCTTTGATGCCAAAAATTCTCAAGTATTAGAAAAATATAAAGATCTAAGTATCTATCCAGCAAATATGTTTGTGACTTCTCCTGACGTTTTGCAAGGAGCAATCTGGCAAATTCAGCAGGATTTGGTCAAACAAGTTGACTATTTCAATCAAATGGGAAAACACCTTGAGGCGAAAAGACTTGAGGAACGCACCAATTTTGATTTGGAAATGATTCGGGAATTAGGCTACTGCTCAGGAATTGAGAATTACTCGAGATATCTTGACGGCAGACTTCCTGGTACACGCCCTTTCTGCTTGATTGATTATTTTCCAAAAGACTTTTTGATGGTT
>JBBSRP010000298.1:0-2169 GCA_038242935.1 Flavobacteriales bacterium | reverse complement strand
TCTTTCAACACTCTTTTTTGTGCATTTGTAAGATCAAAAGGAAGATGCTTATGATAAAAATCATTGAAGTAATCGCCAACTTTCGTAAATGGAAAACCCGCAATTTTCTGTTTTCGAACTAGATTATTTGTTATTAGCTGTAGCTGAATATAAAAAAGCTCCTCAAACTTTAATCGAAATCGTGCTCTTGCTAATAAATTTGAGTTCTGCGGAAAGTGTATGTTAATTAGCGCATCTTTTTTCGAAATCAACTTTAAATTTTCCATTATCGAAGTTGGAAGTGATTCTGAGAAATCTTGGTGAATGTCAGAAAACAATTGCTGCATTAATTTCCCAACCACTTTATTGGTAAGTCCACGACCGCTCAATTTATCTGTTGACGGATAAATGGGCCGCATCGCAAACCGCACATTTTGTTGGTGCTCTTCCAACAATTCGATTTCTGGATGTGGCATACTTGCTTTTCCATTAAAGAAATTGCATTTGCCAAAAATAACCATCGGTTCATTGACATTGAGGGATTCCTTGATCCATTTATGACCTTGAAACCATACCAGATCCATTTGACCGGTATCATCTGCAAAAGTGGCAACAAGCATTTTACGATGCTTCTGCTCAACCGTTTTTATGTGCGCAATTTTGCCAATAATCTGCATTTCGGTATTGCTGTCAAGAAGTTCGTTGATTTTGTAATAACGAGATCTATCCAAATAGCGAAGTGGATATAAATTAAGTAAATCTTGAAATTTATGGATGCCAAGTTCTTTGCGCAGAAGTTCGCCTCGATTGGCGCCTACGCCTTTAAGATATTCGATTGGTGTTTGTAAAAGCTTGGTCATACTGCGAAAATTCTTTACTTAGAAAGTGATGCGAATATAAACAATTATTAAAAAATCCGGAAATGCAATTTTTTACTTCTAATTTGGTTTCTTCTGAAATAGTATCTTTGAGATTTATTTATAAAATTCCAAATGAAATATATTCTCCTTTTATTCACGTTAATCACTTTTGGTCAGCAAACTAAATCTGTCGATTTTCTAACTGCAAATGCAAATCTAATGGTCGATTTTGACTCTAAAAGTATAACAGGAGGTGCAACTTATAATTTTAATGTGCTCCAAAAGATTGATACTATCAAAATTGATGGAATTTCTATGGAATTTTCTGAAGTAAAAATCAACGGAAAGAAAGTTGGCTTTACGCAGAATAAAAGAAATTTGGCTCTTTACGAAGGTTTCAAAAAAGGCAAAAACAGTTTGTCTTTTACATATAAAGCGACTCCTAAGCAGACGCTATATTTTACAGGAATAGGAGAGGAGCGGCAAATTTGGACGCAAGGACAAGGGAAATATACAAGTCATTGGTTTCCGAGTTTTGAAGATGTCAATGAGAAAATGATTTTTGGTCTGACAATTTCCACCAAAGACAACTTTACTATTTTGTCAAACGGAATTTTGAAGCAGCGAATTGAGAACGAAGGATTATTTACCGCCTCTTATCAAATGACAAAACCAATGAGTTCGTATTTATTGGCTTTGGTAATTGGAAATTTCAAGAAAACGGTAGAGAAGTCTAATACCGGAATTTCTATAGAAAATTATCTTTTGGACGAAGATTCGGAAAAGTACGCAAGCACTTATAAAAACAGCAAACAGATGTTTGACTTTCTCGAAAAGAAAATTGGTGTACCGTATCCTTGGGAAGTTTACCGCCAAGTGCCAATTAAGGATTTTTTGTATGGCGGAATGGAAAATACCTCGCTAACTACGTTTACCCAAGATTATGTGGTGGATAAAACAGGACTTAATGATAAATCTTACGACAATGTGAGCGCTCACGAATTGGCGCATCAATGGTTTGGAGATTATGTAACTGCGGCTTCGGGAGAGCATCATTGGCTTCAGGAAGGTTTTGCGACCTACTATGCTTTGCTTGCCGAAAAAGATATTTACGGAGAAGATTATTTCAACTGGGAACTTTATGAAATGGCCGAACGATTGAAAATAGCTTCCGCTAAAGACACAATTCCTCTGATGAATGCTTCGGCGAGCTCGCTGACTTTCTATCAAAAAGGTGCTTGGACTCTACACATCCTAAAACGTGAAGTAGGCGATATAAATTTCGCGAAAGCGGTAAAAAACTACTTAACCAAATATGCTTTCTCAAATG
>JBBSRP010000297.1:0-2192 GCA_038242935.1 Flavobacteriales bacterium | reverse complement strand
TAATTTTCGGAAGTTTAAATTTTAATAATATAAAAAGCGCAATCATAATCACAACCGCGGCGTAGTACATAACGCGCCAACCAAACTGCTCTCCAACCCATCCACTCAGCACTCTACTTCCCAAAATTCCAATAAGCAGTCCACTCATCACGATTCCTACCGCTCTACCTCTGCCTTTTTCGTCGCTTAAAGCTGCTGCCATCGGCACAAATAATTGCGGTAATGAAGAAGTAAATCCTATAAAAAAACTGCTAATAATAAGAAGCATCAAACTGTCTGAAAGAGCTGCAGCAATCAGCGATGCAATCATCAGAATAAAATCGAGTTGTAGAATTTTAGTATTCGAAACTTTGTCTCCTAAGGGAATTATAAAGAGAAGTCCCAGAGCATATCCTATTTGCGTAGACAATGCCACGTTGCTTACTGCCGAATCAGAAACTCCAAATGTGGTTGCTATCTGATGCAGTAGAGGTTGATTATAATATAAATTTGCCACTACCAATCCCGCAGAAACGCTCATTAAATATAAAACTGGATTGCTTAAAGTTTGCTTCATAGTGACTTTGAAGTGCTATTTTATAAACACTTTTTAAATTATTTTTTTGGCTTTCGCCGAATATATTGAGAACTAAGTATAATTTCTAGCGCTTGCCCGTAAATTTACTTTTTAAAAGTGACTGCTTTCGGTTTGCAGATTATAAATTTCTGTGAAATTTCATTTCTTAACGAAAGATTAAGCCTTCTGTCAAAACCTTTTCGAACAATACTGATGCAAAAATTACTACCTTTCCTTTTCCGAATTCTGAAGTAGAAAATTAATCTAAATTAATTATTACTTCATCACCAATTTGAAATTAATGAAATACGATTATATCATCGCGGGCTCTGGATGTGCGGGTTTGAGCCTACTTTATACCATTTTACACCAGCCAACATTAGCCGATAAAAAAATTCTAGTGTTAGACAGAGATCAAAAAACAGAAAATGATAGAACCTGGTGTTTTTGGGAAAAAAAACCAGGCCTTTTTGAGACAATAGTGTATCATAAATGGGATAATCTTATTTTTAAAACCGAAAAATTTACAAAGCAATTTCACCTTGAAGATTATAGCTATAAGATGATCCGCGGAATCGATTTTTACGAGAATGTCCTGACTTTCGCCAGAAATTTCTCCAATGTCGAATTTGTTTACGGAGACATTGAAAGTCTCGATGATTCTGATGATAATGCTTCGGTAATAGTCGATGGTAAAGTGTTCGAAGCCGATTACATTTTTAATTCCACTTCATTACTTCATCCAACGATTGATAAATCAAATACACTACTTCAGCATTTTGAAGGTTGGGTAATCAAAACTGATGTTCCAAAATTTGATAAAAATGTAGGTACATTAATGGATTTTTCTGTCGGTCAAGAAAATGGCGCTACTTTTATGTACGTTCTTCCAACTTCAGAAACAGAAGCCTTGATCGAATATACCTTATTTAGCCCTGAGCTATTAAAAAAGGAAGAATATAAAAAAGCTATTAAGAAGTATTTAAAAGAAGATTTAGCAATCGATAATTACGAAATTCAGCATACAGAATTTGGCGTGATTCCGATGACAATGGCAAAATTTGAAAGGTTTAAATCAGCTAATTCTCGAATAATAAACATCGGAACGGCTGGTGGTTTTACAAAAGCAAGTAGTGGTTATACGTTTCAATTTATCCAAAAAAATTCGACTGAAATAGTTAAAAGACTTCTTGAAAATAAATCTCCAGCAAGAGAACTTTCTCTAAGTGACAAGATTTTTAATTGGTACGACAGAACATTGCTGGAAGTTTTAATCAGTAAGAAAGCCACGGGAAAAGAAATTTTCAGTACGATGTTTGGAAAGCTGAACCCTACCAAAATAATTCCGTTTCTAGGCAACGAAAGTTCGCTGATTACCGATATCCAAATAATGAAAACGCTTCCCATATTCACATTTTTAAAGGCCGGAATCAAGCAATTATATTCTAAATAAATTAAATTTAGAGTACTGACTTTCAGTACATCCAAGATATTTTAGTCAACTCAATATTATAATGCATATTTCCAACATTATCGCGCCGTTGGGCTTTGACTTTAACAATTGTTTCTAATTAATAAAATATATAGGTGGTAACTTTACATTGTCAAATCAAAATCATACCACTATGGCCGGCGC
>JBBSRP010000296.1:0-2270 GCA_038242935.1 Flavobacteriales bacterium | reverse complement strand
TATTCTATTTTCATTAAGCAAAAGTACATGGGATGTTCCACAAGATATTTTTTCATAACACTGGGCATTAGCGAAACAACTGCCAAATAATAGCAAACAAAGTATCTTTTTCATAGTAATAAAGTTTATATATTATTTTTTAATAATTTTAAAGTAAGTAACAAATTCGTTGTTTGACCACACTGTCAGCATATAGGTGCCTTGCGGTAGCTGCTCTAAAGAAATGGTCGTTTCAATGTTTTCAGAATTGATTTTCTTTGTCGACAATAGCTGTCCTCGAAGGTCATAAAGACGTAATTGATCAATACTTTGATCTCTAGTCCAACGTATAGTAGCATCATTTGTTACTGGATTGGGGCTTAACTGAACTGCGAAATCTATATTAGCTACAGTCTTCTCAATCACTTTAGCGGATGGTCTTGGTGACAAAGGACACTCGGGTATAAATTGCTTTATGGTATATTCACAACCAATCGGATTTAAATCATTGTCATAAGATGTACCATTAATTATCATAGTTAGCGAACTGTTTCCCATATATCCATTGATAGGAAGTATGGTCGTGTGAATAATGTTTTGACCGGGATTCAAAATAAAACTAGATGGAACAAAAGTTACTTGATTTTCAAGGTTTAAAAACTGTATTTCCATAATTTGAGTTGTTTCATTGACGAGTATAAATTCCCCTTCAAAAGCACAATAGTCGATTTTTTTTGGCTTAATCCTGCTATATTTGACAGTTAATTTACATTCGTCACAATTATCAATTTTATTGTTAAGTACAGGCGTTTCAAATCCCAAACTCCCAGCGCCAGACCCACAGAGTTCCGTCCCTTTTCTATCCAATAACATTTCCTTATCCACAGCCTAGCTTTACAACGCATCGGCTAAAGGAAGATAATGGTCTTACACTAAGTGATAAAATTAAAAATGTAATTTTTTTCATAAACGAACTATTTAGAAATGATTAGATTTCGAATTTAACAAAATTTTTGATAGCTTTTACATTACAAGAATTTCTAAAAACTATTTTTGGTCGATTTTAAAGTTCCGTTAATCGATGATGTGAGATGGGTAGGGCATTTTCAAAGTTTAATAGGAAATAAATTAGATTATAATAATTTTGTTGGAGAAATATGATCTGGACAAAAATTCACAATTTGCGTATTTTTTAGTAGAATAATTAATGCTGTCCTTGACCAAAATTTCTTTGGAGAATGGATCTTTGTAGATATGAAGTTATAACAGCGTCTGCGTGAGGGATGGACGTGGAAATCCTTTCTTGTGGCTTTGCGGAGCAAAAGCTACAAGAAAGATTGGGAACAAACAGCCCGACCTGAGCCAAAATACTACTGAATGTTTGCACTCAACATTCTGGCGAAGGGCACGCCCAAAAAAAACTAATTCTTATTGCGTGAAAATTCACTCAAGATAATGGCCGTTGCCGAAGCGACATTTAGACTTTCGGTTGCCTGAATTTCTCCAAAACGTGGAATCGATAATTTCTGACTTACAATATCTTCAATTTCAGATGAAATCCCATTGGCTTCATTGCCTAAAACAATAATGGCATTTTCTGGTAATTGTTGCGAATAAATGTTTTCGCCATCCATAAAAGTTCCAAAAACTGGAACATCTTGATGCTCTAAAAGTTTTGGCAAATCGACGTAATTAACCTGTACTCGAGTGAGCGAACCCATCGTTGCCTGCACCACTTTTGGGTTGTAAAGATCAACAGTACCGTGAGAACATAGCAATTGCGTGATGCCAAACCAGTCGCACAAACGGATTATCGTACCCATATTTCCCGGATCGCGAAGATTGTCTAGAGCAACCACAATACCAGAAATATTAGCAGGTTTATGCTCCTGCATTGCAAAAATTGCAAGACAATCATTTTGGGTAGTAAGTGCTGAGATCTTCTTGAGCTGATCATTGGAAATCTGAGTCTTCTGATCTTTAGAAACTGTAGGAAAAACAACATCGGTAAAGTATAAATGCTGTAGTTTGAACTGCGAATCTAGCAACTCATTTATGACCTTCTGACCTTCGGCAATAAACAATCCTTCTGACTGTCGATATTTTTTTTGCTGCAAAGCAGTTATATGCTTTATTTGGTTTTTTGTAACCATAGAAATAATGTACTTTTGATCTAAAATTATTCGAAAATTTGAGAACCTCTTTTGCAAAAATATCATTAATTATCCTAATTGTAGTGATTATATCTGCGTGCAATGCCGTAAAAAGAGTTCCTGAGGGGAAACAGTTGC
>JBBSRP010000295.1:0-2352 GCA_038242935.1 Flavobacteriales bacterium | reverse complement strand
CTTTAGGAATTCCTATGAAAAGTTGACTTTTATGACGGCCAACTTCCAGAGTTTCTTCCTGTGGCATTAACTGCTGTTTTGTAAATGGGCTAAATGACATAGTATTAATGAATTAACGCTCTAAGTTATCAAAAAAAAGCAAGACTTCTAGTTTCTTATTTTTGAAAGTTATAAAAAAAGCAAAGTTGAATCTTTTATCTTGATTAAAAGTGATCAGATTTATATTATTTCCAAAGCTCTTTCTCTTGTCTCAATCTCACGAATATTGACCGTCGTCACATTGTCCGGTAGCAAATTCGGAATCTTTTCTGGCCACTCTATAAAACACCAATTTCCTGAGTATAAATACTCTTCGATTCCCATATCCAAAGCTTCGATTTCCGAATTAATTCGGTATAAGTCAAAGTGATAGATGCTTTTACCTTCAGGTGTTTCGTAGTCATTAACCAATGAAAAAGTGGGTGAACTTGTCACATCTTCCACACCTAAATGTCTGCATAAAGCTTTGATAAAGGTGGTTTTTCCAGCACCCATCAAACCATTAAAAAGCACCACTTTGTTAGGATTGGATTCGAAAAAATGTGCAGCTGCCGAATCAATTTTGTCTAAAGAGAACACAAAGTCCATATTATGATTGGATTATTTTGGATTAAAAACAAGGAAAGGAACAATCATCTCTTCGAGTGAAATTCCGCCGTGCTGATAGGTATTTCTATAATAACTCACGTAGTGATTGTAATTGTTGACGTAAGCTAAGAAGTTATCGTTTTTGGCAAAAATAAACGAACTACTCATATTGATAGCGGGCAATCCAATTTTTTTCGGATCTTTTATTGCATACACATCTTTGTCTTCGTAGGTCAAACTTCTACCTGTTTTGTACCTAAGATTCAAACTTGTGTTTTTGTCTCCAATAACTTTCGAAGGATTTTTTACGTTGATTGTCCCGTGGTCCGTCGTGATTATTAATCGGAAGCCCATTTGTTGTGCCTGCTGAATAATTTCCAGTAACGGCGAGTTTTTGAACCAGCTTAAAGTCAGTGATCTATAAGCTTTATCGTCAGCCGCAAGTTCTTTTACGACTTCCATTTCAGTTTTTGCGTGCGATAGCATATCGATAAAGTTGTAAACAACAGTTACAAGATTATTGTCTTTTAGACCTTTAAAATTATCAACTAATTTTCTTCCACTTGCTAAACTCGTGATTTTGAAGTAATCTTCTTTCAAATCAAGTCCTAATCTCTTGAGTTGCGCTGATAAAAATTCGGCTTCGTATAGATTTTTTCCACCTTCTTCGATATCATTTTTCCAATATTGCGGAAATTTCTTTTCCATTTCCAATGGCGTTAATCCAGAGAAGATAGCATTTCTAGCATACTGAGTGGCAGTTGGAAGGATAGCGTAGTAGGCAGTTTCCTTTTCTAGTTTGTAATGATTGGACACAATACTTTCAAAAGATTTCCATTGATCGTATCTCAGATTATCAATTACGACGAATAAAACTGGTCTGTCTTTCTTTTTAAGCTCGGGAACGACTAAAGTTTTGAATAAAGTATGCGATAATACAGGATGTTCGGCTTTTGGCTCGTACCAATCTTCGTAGTTACGCTCAATAAATTTCCCAAATTGCGAATTAGCCTCATTTTTTTGAGATTCTAATATTTCGCTCATTCCTTGATCTTCGATATTCTCGAGTTGAAGTTCCCAGAAAATAAGTCTTTTATATAAATCAACCCAACCTTCATAGGTGTTGACCATTGAAAGATCAAGTGCAATTTTTCTAAATTCCTTCTGATAATCTAAAGTCGTTTTCTCCGAAATTAATCGAGAATGATCAAGATTTTTCTTGATACTAAGTAGAATTTGATTTGGATTTACTGGTTTGATAAGGTAATCGGCGATTTTTGAACCAATCGCTTCCTCCATAATATATTCTTCCTCGCTCTTGGTAATCATGATAACAGGAGTGGCAGATTTTATTTCCTTTATTTCAGCCAGTACTTCAAGGCCACTCATTCCGGGCATATTTTCGTCAAGGAATACAAGGTCAAAATCTCCTTCGGCGTACATATCAACGGCATCTCTACCGTTATTGCAAGTAGTTAAGTGGTAATTTTTTTTCTCAAGAAAGAGAATATGTGGCTTGAGTAGATCTATTTCGTCATCTACCCATAATATTTTTATCTGATTCATAAAGTATCTATTTATTGAAAGGCAATTTAGCCTTATTCGCTATACCGCATTATTAAATTTATCGTAAAAGTACAAGAATTCTTATAATATCGCTTTCGCTAAAATTAAGAAGGGTGACAAATTCTAAGACAGCACTTCTTAAGCTAGGGCAGAGATATT
>JBBSRP010000294.1:0-2484 GCA_038242935.1 Flavobacteriales bacterium | reverse complement strand
GCGCCGGCCATAGTGGTATGATTTTGATTTGACAATGTAAAGTTACCACCTATATATTTTATTAATTAGAAACAATTGTTAAAGTCAAAGCCCAACGGCGCGATAATGTTGGAAATATGGATTATAATACTGAGAAGATGAAAATATCCTGGATGTGCTGAAAATCAGTACTCTAAATTTAATTTATTTAGAATATAATTGCTTGATTCCGGCCTTTAAAAATGTGAATATGGGAAGCGTTTTCATTATTTGGATATCGGTAATTAGCGAACTTTCGTTGCCTAGAAAGGGAATTATTTTTGTAGGATTCAGCTTTCCAAACATTGTACTGAAAATTTCTTTCCCCGTGGCTTTCTTACTGATTAAAACTTCCAGCAATGTTCTGTCGTACCAATTAAAAATCTTGTCACTTAGAGAAAGTTCTTTTGCTGGAGATTTATTTTCAAGAAGTCTATTAACTATTTCAGCCGAATTTTTTTGGATAAATTGAAAAGTATACCCGCTACTAGCTTTGGTAAAACCACCAGCCGTTCCGATATTTATTATTCGAGAATTGAGTGCTTTAAATCTTTCAAATTTTGCCATCGTCATCGGAATAACGCCAAATTCTGTATGCTGAATTTCGTAATTATCGATTGTTAAATCTTCTTTTAAATACTTCTTAATTGCTTTTTTATATTCTTCTTTTTTTAATAGCTCAGGGCTAAATAAGGTATATTCGATCAAGGCTTCCGTTTCTGAAGTTGGAAGTACATACATAAAAGTAGCGCCGTTTTCTTGACCGACAGAAAAATCCATTAATGTACCTACATTTTTATCAAATTTTGGAACATCAGTTTTGATTACCCAACCTTCAAAATGTTGTAATAATGTATTAGACTTGTCAATTTTGGGATGCAAGAGAGAAGTAGAATTGAAGATATAGTCAGCGTTGTATTTTATGCCATCAACCGTAACTGAAGCATTATCGTTTTCTTCAGTGAAAGTTTCAATCGCACCATATACAAATTCGATATTACTAAATCTTTTTGCGAAAGTCAGAACATTTTCGTAAAAATCGATTCCCCGGATCATCTTGTAGCTATAATCTTCAAGGTGAAATTGCTTTGTAAATTTTTCGGTTTTAAAAATAAGATTATCCCATTTATGATACACTATTGGCTCAAAAAGACCTGGATTTTTTTCCCAAAAACACCAAGTTCTATCATTTTCAGTTTTTTGATCTCTGTCTAAAACTAGAATTTTTTTATCGGTTAATGTTGGCTGATGTAAAATGGTATAAAGTAGACTCAAACCCGCACATCCAGAGCCCGCGATGATATAATCGTATTTCATTAATTTCAAATTGGTGATGAAGTAATAATTAATTTAGATTTGTTTCTACTTCAGAATTCGGAAAAGGGAAGGTAGTAATTTTTGCAACAGTATTGTTCGAAAAGGTTTTGACAGAAGGCTTAATCTTTCGTTAACAATCGAAATTTCACAGAACTTTATAATCTGCAAATCGAAAGCGCTCACTTTTTAAAAGTAAATTTACGGGCAAGGGCTAGAAATTTTACTTAGTTCTCAATATATTCGGCGAAAGCCAAAAAATTATTATATTAAAAATGATTTCAAAATAGCACCACAAGTCACTATGAAGCAAACTTTAAGCAATCCGGTATTATATTTAATGAGCATCTCTGCAGGATTGGTAGTGGCAAATTTGTATTACAATCAGCCCTTGCTGCATCAAATAGCAACCACATTTGGAGTTTCTGATTCGGCAGTAAGTAATGTGGCATTGTCTACTCAAATAGGATATGCTTTGGGACTTCTCTTTATAATTCCTTTAGGAGACAAAGTTTCGAATACTAAAATATTGCAACTTGATTTTATTCTGATGATTGCATCGCTAATTGCAGCAGCTCTTTCAGACAGTTTGATGCTTCTCATTATTAGCAGTTTTTTTATAGGTTTTACTTCTTCATTACCGCAACTATTTGTGCCGATGGCTGCTGCTTTAAGCGACGAAAAAGGCAGAGGTAGAGCTGTAGGAATCGTGATGAGTGGACTGCTTATTGGGATTTTGGGGAGTAGAGTGCTAAGTGGTTGGGTTGGAGAGCAGTTTGGCTGGCGCGTTATGTACTACGCCGCGGTTGTGATTATGATTGCGCTTTTTATATTATTAAAATTTAAACTTCCGAAAATTACTCCTAATTATGAAGGCACTTACGGTAGTCTGATGAAAAGTCTCTGGCATTATTTCAAAACTGAACCAACATTGCGAATCGCAACACTTCGAGCAGGGTTGGCATTTGCAGGATTAAGTGCTTTCTGGACTACTTTGGTTTTCTTGATGGAAGATAATTTTGGCTATGGTAGTGGAGTTACGGGCGCTTTTGGATTATTTGGTGTTGTGGGAGCACTTGCGGCAACGGTAGTAGGGAAAATGAATAACCGAGTTAGCTCGAACAAAATAATAATATATGCTGCGGTATTGCT
>JBBSRP010000293.1:0-2523 GCA_038242935.1 Flavobacteriales bacterium | reverse complement strand
CTCTTACTTTCATTTTGAGTGCCTTTAATATCTATAAGTAATTCTTGCTTTCGACAAATCATAAGGGCTCATTTCAAGTTTCACTTTATCACCTGGTAATAACTTGATGTAGTGCATACGCATCTTACCTGAAATATGAGCAATTACAATATGTCCATTTTCTAACTCCACACGGAACATCGCATTTGATAATGCTTCGATGATTGATCCGTCTTGTTCTATTGCTGATTGTTTTGCCATTTAAACTTAAGCGATTGCTTTTCTATTTTTACCTGTCTTCATCAATCCATCATAATGCTTATTCAACAAATATGAATTCACCTGTTGAATAGTGTCTATCGCTACTCCTACCATAATTATCAGAGATGTTCCGCCATAAAACATTGCCCATGATTGTTGCACACTCATCACGCTTACCACGATAGCAGGAAAAATTGCTATTAATGCTAAGAATACAGATCCTGGGAAAGTGATTAAAGACATCACTTTATCCAAAAACTCAGATGTTTCAAGTCCTGGTTTGATACCTGGAATAAAACCACCACTACGTTTTAGATCGTCTGCCATCTTGTTCGTAGGAACAGTAATAGCCGTATAGAAGTATGTAAATATAATAATAAGAAGTGCAAATACTAAGTTGTACCAGAATCCAAACATATCGCTAAAAGCGCCTGCTATAGATTGTGATGTTTCCGAGCTTGATAAACCTGCAAGTGCTGCTGGTATAAACATAATTGCTTGCGCAAAGATGATTGGCATAACTCCAGAGGCGTTCAATTTTAATGGAATCCACTGACGGTTTCCATCTTGCTCAAACTCTCCTGACACAGTTCTTCTGGCGTACTGTACCGGAATCTTTCTGATAGCCATAACAAGGTAGATACAAGCAACGATAACAAGTAACCAGATGATCACCTCTAATACAAGAAGCATAGGACCACCGTTATTATTTGTTACTCGAGTTGTAAACTCTTGTATAAATGCTTGTGGTAAGCGGGCAATAATACCCACCATGATCAATAACGAAATTCCGTTACCAATACCTTTATCAGTGATTTTTTCACCGAGCCACATTGCAAATATCGTTCCTGTAACTAATATTACTACTGAGGAGAAAAGAAACGAAAACGAGTCAAACCCTAATAGAAATGCACTACTTGGCAAAGTTCTGTACAGATTGTAAATGTAACCAGGACCTTGTACAAGTGTGATTCCAATAGTTAACCAACGTGTAATTTGATTAATTTTCTTGGTACCGCTTTCTCCTTCTTTTTGAAGTTTTTGTAGATAAGGAATCGCAATTCCCATCAATTGCACTACAATGGAAGCAGAAATATATGGCATGATTCCCAATGCAAATACTGATGCTTGCGAGAACGCACCACCAGTAAACATATCAAGAATAGATCCAATTCCGTCTTTAGTCTGTCCAGCTAGGTTGCCTAATTGTGCAGCATCAATACCTGGAAGTGTAACTTGCGCACCAAAACGATAAACTAAAAGAAGACCAATTGTTATTAGAATTCTATTTTTTAGTTCCTCTATTTTCCAAGCGTTGGCTAATGATTCGAAAAATTTCTTCATTTATAGAAAAATTATATAGTTACAGCTTCTCCACCAGCCGCTTCAATTGCAGCTTTTGCAGTAGCAGTAAATTTGTGAGCAGTTACCTTTAATTTTGCTTTTAGTTCACCTCTACCTAAAATCTTAACGATTTCATTTTTGGTAGCCAAACGATTGCTTACAAATACAGACATATCGACTGTATCTTTAATCTGACCGTTATCAACTAGTGCTTGTAGCGTATCAAGGTTTACTCCTTCGTAATCTTTACGATTAATGTTTGTAAAACCAAACTTAGGTACACGTCTTTGAAGTGGCATTTGCCCTCCCTCAAAACCAATCTTCTTAGAATAACCAGAACGAGATTTAGCTCCTTTGTGCCCTCTTGCAGAGGTACCACCTTTTCCAGAACCTTCTCCACGACCTAGTCTTTTATTTTGATTGTGTGTCGACCCTTCAGCCGGTTGTAAATTACTTAAATTCATAACAGTATTTGTTATTTAGCTTCTTCTACAGAAACTAAGTGTTTTACTTTGTTTATCATACCAAGTATTGCAGGATTTGATTCATGCTCTACTACTTGGCCCATTTTGCGAAGACCCAAAGCTTCTAGACCTCTCTTTTGGTCAAGAGGACAGTTGATTTTGCTTCGTACTTGTTTTACTAATAATTTAGCCATAATTTCCTGTGGATTAACCTTTAAAAACTGTTTCTAAAGAAACTCCTCTTTGTTTTGCAACAGTAAGTGCACTTCTCATGTGCGTTAAAGCATCAAAAGTTGCTTTTACTACGTTGTGAGGGTTTGATGAACCTTGAGATTTAGACAAAACGTCTTGTATCCCTGCAGATTCAACAACTGCGCGCACAGCACCACCTGCAATAACTCCTGTACCGTGAGATGCTGGAATTAAAAATACACGAGCTCCGCTAAATTTTCCTTTTTGTTCGTGCGGAATAGTG
>JBBSRP010000292.1:0-2568 GCA_038242935.1 Flavobacteriales bacterium | reverse complement strand
TCCTTAAGGCTTTTTATCAGGGTGGATGACCGGGTTCGAACCGGCGACCCTCGGTACCACAAACCGATGCTCTAACCAGCTGAGCTACAACCACCGTGTGTAATTCTGGGTGCAAATATAGAACAAATCTTCATTGCCTCAAAGCATTTTTGAAGAAATTTATATCAAATCTCCTAAGCTATTGACTGCCAAATACCTTTCGACCGTAAAACCTTCGCCAAAATCTGTGCCGATCAGTCTTCCTAGGTCTTGAGCGCGATAATGAAGGCTATCTTTAAAGTTTTTTGTGGCAATTGGCGTCACTGCTTCGGTAGATCCTTCTTGGTAAAATTGCGATCCGTACGCCATAATTGCCTCTGCTTTTATGTTTTCAAAACCTGTAATATCCACCACAAAATCTGGCTCGCATTGCTTCCACTGAATATAATGGTAAACCAATTTTGGTCGCCACACTTTCTGTGCTTCTCCATCAAGCTCCGTTTCTATTCGCACCAATCCTGAAAGAAAACAAGCATCCGAAACTAATTTGCTGCCTTTTCCGTGATCGATATGCCTGTCATCAATAGCGTTGCATAAAACAATTTCTGGTCGATATTTGCGAATCATTTGAATAATCTGCATCTGATGTTTTTCATCATTTATGAAAAATCCATCTCTCATTCGAAGATTCTCTCTTACTGCAACTTTAAGGATTTTTGCAGCCGCTGCAGCCTCCTGATCGCGAATTTCTGCAGATCCTCTCGAACCTAATTCACCACGAGTCAAATCGACGATTCCGACTTTTTTCCCTAGCGAAACTTCTTTGGCAACTGTTCCGCCGCAACCCAATTCTACATCATCTGGATGTGCGCCAAAGGCAAGTATATCTAATTTCATATCAATATTTTTTTCATTGTTTGTGATTTATTCACCGTTTCATAAAACTCTTTTTCGGGATCGGAATCTTTCGTAATTCCACAACCGACAAAAATTTGCGCCTGCTCCTGCTCGACTTTCATACATCTTAAATTTACGTAGAAATCTGTTTGAAGTTCGCCTATTTTATTAGGCATGTTTAATTCTCCCAGAAATCCGCTGTAAAATTCACGTGAGTAACCTTCATTATTATTTATAAAATCTGTCGCTTTATCTTTCGGCATTCCGCAAACTGCGGGCGTTGGATGAAGGACTTTTACCAAATATTCTATATCTCCAACTTCTTTCAAAACTCCCGAAATATCCGTTTTTATATGTGCTATCGTTCCTGCTTGCGCTGTGTAAGGCGTGGAAATTTTCAAGTCGACAACTGCGCTTTCAATTCCGCGCACTATAAAATCGGTCACAAACGCCTGCTCCTCTTGCTCTTTGGTTTCCCAAGTTAGTTCGTCGGCAGAACTTTCATTTTTTTGTGTTCCAGCTAATGCCATTGTAGTAAAGGAATTCCCAGTAACTTTTAGCAGTTTTTCGGGCGTCGCTCCTAGCCAAACTCCCGATTCGGGATGATAAAGGCAGTAACAGAATGCATTTGGATACGTTTTCAAAACTCTCAAATAGATTTCAAAAAACTTCGATCCGTCAATATTTTGAGATTCTTTCCGCGACAATACAACCTTTCCGAAGTCGCCGTTTTCTATAGCCGCAATGGCTTTTGCTACGATTATTTCGAATTTGGCTTTCGCCGAAGGATGAGCGTCATCGTTCAGGCAACTTGCAGCATTTGAAACATAAACAGCTGCAATTTCAAAACTTGCCTCTTCTGAATTTGACCGTGAAATAAGAAGTTGCTTCTTTCTATCAAAAGAGACAAAAGCAAATCCACTTTCGGTAAAATCTACAATTTCATCTTGCTCCGAATTTTTTTGCAAAAGCATTTTTACCTCTGACGATCCTTGCAAAGAATACAGCACAAAAGGCTTTTCGTCTTTTATTTGATTTTTTAGCTTGCTTTCTAATTCGGTTAAATCAATCATATCTTTAAAGTTACTTATACTCTTTTCTTTGGCAAAATAATATTGGTCAGTTTGCAAAGAGAGATCAATTCGTCGTTTTCGTCTGTGACCTTTATTTCCCAAAGATGAATTGTTCGACCTTTGTGTATGATTCTTGCCGTTCCGTAAACTGTTCCCGCCCTTTTACTTTTTAGGTGATTTGCGGAAATTTCGATTCCGCGAGCTTCAAATTCAGAAGCATCTACAAACATTAAGGATGCTGCACTTCCCACACTTTCAGCCAAAGCTGCAGTTGCACCTCCGTGCAAAATTCCCATTGGCTGATGAACTCTTGAATTTACCGGCATTTTTGCTTTCAGATAGCCCTCACCCGCATCGATATATTCAATTTCAAGGGTTTCCATCAAAGTATTTTTTATATATCCATTGCATCTTGCAAGAATGGTATCTCTATCGTATTTCATTTAGTAGTATTTTTATGTAAAAATAGAAAATTTTGACGGCTTGCCAATTATTGCCAAACACAAGAAAGTCTTAAAAAAAACGTTTCTGATTATAGCATTTCGAAATTGGCGGATTTTGAAATTTATAATTACTTTTACTACCAAAATTTAAAATCTATGATTCGGAATCTCGCTTA
>JBBSRP010000291.1:0-2571 GCA_038242935.1 Flavobacteriales bacterium | reverse complement strand
TGTTATTATCGCATTAGGTATCTGGCAAATTATCGATAGTAATATAGGAAATGGTATATTCTTAATCTTGCTTTCGGCGATTCCGATATTCCTTTACTTCAAAAATGAGTTTATTTTATTGGCGTTTTTAAAACTTCGTAAGCAAGATTTTGCAGGTGCTACAAAATGGCTGAACTATATTAAGCAACCTGAAACTGCCTTGGTACAGAAACAACAAGGATATTACAACTACCTGCACGGTATTATGGCATCTCAAAACAATATGATTCAAGCTGAAAAATACTTCAAAAAAGCGATTGCTCTTGGATTAAGTATGGATATGGATTTGGCTGTTGCCAAATTAAATCTGGCTGGTGTAGCAATGAGTCGTAGAAGAAAACTTGAAGCAACAAATTTACTACAAGAGGCAAAAAAATTAG
Source organism: Flavobacteriales bacterium (assembly GCA_038242935.1). GTDB lineage: Bacteria > Bacteroidota > Bacteroidia > Flavobacteriales > Flavobacteriaceae > Flavobacterium. The sequence goes on along the minus strand of JBBSRP010000291.1, from coordinate 2,152 downwards.
ACAAACAGAATATGTTGAAGGATCAAATCAAGATGATGAAAGATCAAATGAAGAAAATGTAATTTTCTCTAAATAAAAAAAAAGCTGAATTTACTTACGAATTCAGCTTTTTTTATGTCTTATTTTTTTCTTTCGTATCCGGATATTGGAATATCTATCACATAACTTTTATTTAATGGATTCATAAGTTGCTTGTCACGAAGCCAAGGATTATGAATTTTTAATATTTTATAATTGATTCCGTGCATCTTTGCAAAATCTGCCCAATCTGCAACTGCAGAATCTACAACAACTTTTTTGACAGGAAGATTCGTGTACAACTCGTTCACATTAACATCAAAACCATATTTATGCGGGTGCTCCATTACCTCTTTGAGCGCAAGAATTCTAAAAACGTAGCGAGAGGTTTCTTCTGTAAGCAACAAATCATAATAGTCAGATTCTTTCTGAATATCCATTTGCCTAGTCACACCAAAGTTTCCGCCGTTGTACGCAGCTGCAGCAGATGTCCAATTTCCGAATTTCTCTTTACTTTTCAATAAATATCTGCAAGCTGCTTCAGTTGATTTCTCCAAATGGTATCTTTCGTCAACAAAATCGTTTACTTCAAGACCGATTTCTTTTGCGGTTGCAGGCATAAATTGCCAAACTCCTCTAGCTCCCGCCGATGAAACAGCATTAACCAACGCACTTTCGATAACCGCTAAATATTTAAAATCATCTGGTACACCGTATTTGGCAAGAATTGGTTCAATCACAGGAAAAGCTCGTCCAGCTCTTTTGATAATAATCAAAGTCGAAGCATCAAGATTAGCGTTCACAATTAGTTCACGCTCAAATCTCTCACGCACATCGTCAATTTCTAGCGGTGCTCTTTCTCCCGCGAAGTCAACTTTTTCTGGATAATATCGAACTTTTGGCTCCATATTTTCTAATCCGTGACTATCTGCCGAAGCAGCATTAATCAATAATCCACTAACCATTATGAGTCCCAATGCAGCAACACTTTGCTTTATCTTATTTATCATATTTTTTTCTTTGTTTAAAATTTATTCTAAAATAGCTTCAACCTTCTTCTCCATTATTATTCTCGGCAGATTTTCATTAAACCATTTATAACGGTTGATAATCATAATGTGCGTTCCACCTTTTACCTTAATATAATCTTTTATATTCTTTGCAGCAAAAATTTCGTCTTCATCTCCATTAATATGCACAACATTTGGATCTGCAATTTCTCTTTTCCAATGTATAATTTTATCGATACTCCATTTTAAATAAAACGGATCGCGAATAGAAAGATACTTTTCATACAATTCAAGTCGCCCATTGATATGATCTCCTAACGAATATTTTCGCAATGTATTTTCTACTTTAAGGAAAGTTGCGATTGGCAATAGTTTATAGCTAGCAGTCACTTTCGCGAATTTCATCATCGCCGGTAATTCCTCTTTACTTTTGATGCTCGAAATTATAATTACTTTCTCAACTTGCAAATGCCTTGCCATTTCCTGCACGATAATTCCGCCAAAAGACACACCAATCAAAACTGCATTTGGCAGCGTCACCAACTCCGCAACTCGCGCCGCATAGTCTTCCAACGATTCTGACTCTATTGGCATAAGCCATTCTAATTTATGAACTTCAAAAGTATCAGCTGGCAAATGGATATGTTCAAAAATAGTAGAACTTGCCGCTAAACCTGGCATAAAATAAACAGGAATCTTTTTCATTTATATACAAATATTGATTGAAGTCGCTAGAGTGCGAAAATAATGCTTTCGAATTAAAGGAGTGATTCATTTTCGATATTTATAACAGAATTGATTTAGTCTTTTCTGAAATTTTCAATACATAATTCAGCCACTTTTTTGTAACCCGCTTTTATTTCAGTAACTTAGCGAGTGCTGAAATAATTAAAATGCTAAATTCATTTTACTTCAAAACATCACATCTCGATTAGTTTAATTTTATTAACAGAATAGTTTCTATTAGAAAAAAATTTTAGCTAATCACTTTCAACCGTTCAAAACTCAATTATTATGGAAATTAAAGATAGTACTCTTATGGAAATTAAAGACAATACTTTTCTACGTCAATTTGAAACCCACCTCAACGAAGAATTAATTTCTGTAGAATATTCCTTTCAAGA
>JBBSRP010000290.1:0-2639 GCA_038242935.1 Flavobacteriales bacterium | reverse complement strand
TCAAAGCATCATCAAATTTCTCAGCGATAAGTTCGTAGTCGGGCATTGTGACAACTTCGACAGCATCTTTATTCGAAAATAAAGTAATTGCTTCATCGGTGGCTTTTTTAAGGTTTCTAAAGCTTAGAATATTCCCTTGCGACTTCTGCTCACCCAAGATTCTATTTGTTCGGGAATAAGCTTGAATAAGTCCGTGTTGCTTCAAGTTTTTATCGACATAGAGCGTGTTCACTTTTTTAGCATCAAAACCTGTCAACATCATATTGACCACTAGTACGATATCCAGTCTGTCTTTATCGTGATTGAATGTTTGCTTTTCTCTGTCTTTTAGGCGCTGACTTATATTTTTAAAATAATTCTCAAACTGCTGACCATCTTTGGTCGAAAAGCTTGTGCCAAACATTCCATTATAATCGGTAATATATTGATCAAGTTTATCTCTAGAATGACTTGCTGGATAGCCGAATTTTGGTTCAGCTGCCATATCAAATTCATAATCTCCAGGCAAAAAATCTTGTGCGTCTTCTGATTCTTCGTTTGCACCAAAAGTAAAAATGGTAGCAATTCGAAAATCGTGTTCTCCAGCTAATTTTTTCTGCTGAAATATATCGTAATACTGAATCACATTCTTAATACTGCTTACCGCAAAAAGTGCTGAATATTCTCGGTTGAAGGTTTTCTGGTTGTGATATGCGATTATATAATCAACGATTTTTGTGATTCTCTTTTCCGAATCTAAAACTTCTTGCTTATCAATATCTTCAACTTCGATATCGATAAACGATTTGCTTTTGTTTTTATATTTCCCAACATATTCAATCCCGAAGCGTAATACATTTTCATCGCGAATTGCATCTGTAATCACATACTTATGAAGGCAATTGCCAAATAAATCTTTGGTAGTTCGCTTTCCTAAATCATTCTTAGAAGCATTTTCTGCAAATATGGGTGTTCCTGTAAAACCTATTAATTGACTTTTCTCAAAGAACTTCGTAATTCTTCCGTGGGTTTCGCCAAATTGAGAACGATGGCATTCATCAAAAATAAAAACAATCTTTTTATCGCGTAAAGTATCAATACTATTTTTGAAACGATCGGAAACCGCATTATTTAATTTCTGAATTGTAGTTAAAACCAGTTTTGTATTATCCGTCAATTGTCTAACTAACGACTGCGTGTTGTCAGTTACATCAACACTATCTTTCTTGAAAGCATTGAATTCATTCATCGTTTGATAATCCAAATCCTTTCTGTCTACCACAAAAACAACTTTATGCACTTCTGGCAGTTCCATTAAAATCTGACTTGCTTTAAAAGACGTCAATGTTTTTCCCGAACCCGTGGTGTGCCAAATGTAGGCGTTGTCAGAACTTGTTTTAACCTGTTTGATAATTGCTTCGGTGGCGAAATATTGATAGGGACGAAGCACCATCATTACTTTGTGGGTCTCGTTAATTACGATATAATGCGCAATCATATTACCCAGATGAGCGGTATTTAAAAACGCTGCTGTAAACTCAGTTAAATCGGTTACGTTTTTATTATTGGCATCAGCCCAAAAGAAGGTTTGCTTTACAGATTGCAATTTGTTGTTTGCCAAATACTTCGTATTGACGCCATTGCTGATGACAAACAATTGCACATATTGAAACAATCCGTGATTACTCCAGAAAGAATGTAATTGGTAGCGATTGATTTGATTAAAAGCTTCTTTTATTTCAATACCCGAACGTTTTAATTCTATTTGCACCAATGGCAAACCGTTGACCAAAATCGTGACATCAAACCGGTTTTTATAGCTTCCTTCTAATGAAATTTGATTGCTTACTTGATATAAATTCTGAGTACTATCTTCTGTATTAAAAAACCGAACGTAAAAAGAAGTCCCATCATCTTTGTTTAATTGGAAACGATCACGAAGTGTTTTGGCTTTTTCAAAAACATTTCCTTTTGCCAAATGGTTTAGAATGGCATCAAACTCTTTTGGAGAAAACGCAGTTTGATTAAAGACTTCGAGTTGCTTCTTGAGATTATCAACTAAGGCATCGCCATCTGTAATTTCGACAGATGCATATCTCAAATTCCGCAATTGCTTGATTAGGTTGTTTTCTAATTGTGCTTCAGATTGATTTGCCATTTTATTACTGTAAATTAACTATAACAATTTTACGTACTTAGGTCAAATGCAGCGTCTTTATCGACTAGACTCTTCACATTAATAGTGGGAAGAATAAATTTATTGAATTCAGTTCCTTCAGTTTTTGTATGTAAAATTCCACGCGAAGTGCCGATAGTTAGCATTGTTAAATGAGCAATAAAGCTCTGTGGAACTACAATTATTTCATCCTGTAGAAACGAGCTCCAAGAATCGGTGTCAATATTAAAATGACAACTTACTTGTATTTTAATAAACACTTTTTTTGCTTGTTCAAAAGAAAATGCCGCAAAAACACCTATTAATTTTTGTTCCAAATTAATTTTAAACTCTAATGAAGTTGTGATATTTGTTTCCTTTTTTGGAGAAAAATTTTCTTCAAATAAAGCAAACTGTTCAGTTTTTATTGCCGCTAATGCGAAGCCTACGGATTCCTCTTTCATTATGCTATTTTTTCGAAATAATTATATTTTTGAGATAATGG
>JBBSRP010000289.1:0-2664 GCA_038242935.1 Flavobacteriales bacterium | reverse complement strand
TTTAAGTTGGACATCTATAATCTTTTGAAGTTCTATCAATTCCGATTCTGATAAATTAGTTTGAGTTGTAAAAAACGAAGCAAATTGAGATGCAGAATCATTAAAAAAGTTCTTGATCAATCCGTTGACGTGCTTTGAAAAGTAATCTTCCTTTTTAACTAATGGAATATACTCGCGATTATTTGCAATCAATGTGTAACCCACAAATTTCTTGTCCACCATTCGTTTCAATAAAGTCGCAACTGTGGTTGTCGCAGGTTTTGGCTCAGGGAAACATTCTAAAAGATCTTTCATAAAACCTTTTTTGATGCTCCATAAATGCTGCATTAATTGTTCTTCGGCTGTGGTGAGTTGCATATTGTTATCTTTTTAAAGTGTCTAGATTATTGTCATCCACTTTTGTGTAAAATTTAGAACCCAAATAATTCCCGTTTTCGTCGTAAAATTTCCATTCGCCTAACAAAAACCAATGCATTTTTGAGTTTTCTATTTCTACTTTTGAAATCCCTTTTGCTCGTACTTTTCCATTAAGATGATAATCGGTAGTGTAGCAAATTCCATTTTTATACTTCTTTTTGGAAACCAATTTCTTGTTGTTGTATTCTCTCCAAGTTCCAATTTCAATGTCGTGCTTATATCTTCCTTTTGAAATAATTAGATCTTTTAAAACTAGATCTTTATAAATCCATTTTTCCGTTTTCTTTCCATTTTTCAGCTGATTTGTTTTGCAACTTGCAAATAGACAAGAGCAAAACAATAGTAAAATTAAATTTTGAATTGAAGTCATATATAAAGTGCTTGTTCTACAAATGTAGAAAACTATTTTCTATTCTACAAGTGTAGAGGTAAATATTTTAGTATTCTAATTTTCAATCTGTTGCTTAAAAATACCTTAACTTTATCGGAAGTCCTGATCGTATGTACTATGAAAAATCTATTAATATCTAAAACATTCCTCTTTTTAGCTTTTAATATAACTCTAGCTCAAGAAAGTGTAATTGTACCTTTTAATACTTTATCAACTGAGATGCCATTTGCAGCCTATGCGAAGGATGTTGACAACACTTTATCTCGCTTTATTGGCGATTTTGTCGGAACTGCTGGAAACATAAAATTTACTGTAAAAACCGTTAAAATTATTAAAAATCGAAGTGGCACTATGCCAGATGGTTCTTACTACTTCAGGGATCGATTGGCATTTTTGTATAAAATTGAAAATATTTCCACTGGCGAGATAATTGAAAATACATTAAGCAATACTATAGCTCAAAGTAAAGCATATAGTAATGCAGCTCGCAACGGAAGAATATATTTTCTATACTTAGACGAAAGCAAATGTCAAAATGCCGCAAACATAACTTTAACTCAAGATCCTGCGCAAACACAGAAATTTATTTATCGATTTTATGAGGATGGATCGTGGTGGTCTGAGGATTGTCCCTACGCTAGCAAAGAGGATATTCCGCTTTACCTGCCAAAGGAAATGATGGTGCTGACCAAGCAGTAAAAGTTTTCTCAATATGTAATTAATTGTGAGATTATGCTAAAGGAAATTTTATAAAAAAAATCCGTTCAGTCACTACAATGAAATCCGCAGAAACCCTCTGCGGACTTTGCTCAATAATTATTTCATAGATGTCAATGTTGAATTTTAATCAATTGTCGATTATCTAATTATTTTGTATTTTTGATAAAATGAATTATTATGGATATTGCAATAAGAAAATATAACTTAATCAAAAAATTAACCTTGATTGACGAGTCTTTGCTTGAAAAATTAGAGTTGATTCTAAAGGAAAACACCATCAATGATGACTGGTCAAATCAATTGAGCGAGGTAGAAAAATCTGAAATTAGTCAAGGTATTCAAGAGGCAAATAATGATATATTTGTTGATAATGACATCGTTATGGACAAGTTTGAGAAATGGCATTAACAATAAAATGGACTTTGCAAGCTGAGAAAGGACTTGATAAAGTATTCAATTATTTAGAGGAGTATTGGACTATTAAAGAAATACACAATCTAGAAGCAGCGATTAAACGAGTACTAATTCAAATAAGTCTCAATCCCCAATTATTTCCAGCGGCAGAAATTTATTTAGATTTAAGAAAAGCTCTTGTTGATAAAAACAACTATTTAATCTACCGATATAATGAAAAGAATCAAGTTATAGAAATTATTAATTTTAGAGGTACAAAACAGAAGCCAAAATATTAAAATTAAAAAAGGTTGCATTTTACGAAACTTTGTAAAATGCAACCTTAGTTTTATTGATAAGATTACTTACTCATCTCCACAAAATACTTATAAAACAACGGAATAGTTTCAATTCCTTTCAAGTAATTAAAGATTCCAAAATGCTCATTTGGCGAGTGAATCGCATCACTATCAAGACCAAAGCCCATCAAAATCGTTTTGCTTTTCAGTTCTTTTTCAAACAATGCCACAATCGGAATACTTCCTCCAGAACGAACAGGAATTGCAGGAACACCAAAAGTCTCAGTATAGGCTTTGTTTGCCGCTCTGTAGCCAATGCTGTCAATTGGAGTTACATATCCTTGACCACCGTGGTGCGGAGTAACTTTTACAGTTACCGAATCAGGAGCAATGCTTTCAAAGTGTTTTGTAAATAGTTTCGTAATCTCGTGATGATCTTGATGT
>JBBSRP010000288.1:0-2739 GCA_038242935.1 Flavobacteriales bacterium | reverse complement strand
TTACGAAGTTTTAAAAACGCCAATAAAATAAACTCATTTTTGAAGTAAAGGAATATCGGAATCGCCGAAAGCAAGATTAAGAATATACCATTTCCTATATTACTATCGATAATTTGCCAGATACCTAATGCGATAATAACACCAGCTAGAACGAGTTTTAAATTTCTGTGAAACATAGTTGTAAATTTGTTTTTGCAAAGGTAACAAAAGGTTTTAAAATATTTTTACAAAAGCACTTGCCAGAAAAAAAAGACTTTGTATATTTGCACTCGGTTTTAGAGCATTAATAATAATTCACACACGAACAAAGATACAAAGCAATGAGCAAAAGAACGTTTCAACCATCGAAAAGAAAAAGAAGAAATAAACACGGATTTATGGACAGAATGGAATCTGCAAATGGAAGAAAAGTCCTTGCCCGTCGTAGAGCCAAAGGCAGACATAAACTGACTGTATCTTGCGAACCAAGACATAAAAAATAATGATTAGATTCTAATCAATATCGAGCCGTTACTTTTATTAGTAGCGGCTTTTTTTAAATAAAAAGGTAACTTTGTATATATTCTTGAAAAAGTACTGATTATGGAAAATTTAGAAAAACTTGAAGCGGCGATAAAACGGACAGATAGGACTAAAGACGATGTGATTAAATATCTTATAGAAAGTCAAAAGCAAATGAAAGCCGAAGGCGAGAAATTCGCGAGAAGCACTAAATTCGAAGAAATTCGAAAAAAACTGCAAGATTTAAAAGTAAATTAATGGCATATAAATTCCTTTATGAAGGCGGTTTTCACAATAGTTATTATTTTGAAACAGAATTTGGTCTTATTTATGAAATAAGATTCAAACCAACCCCTTATTTATTTGGGAATGAAATGCAAGATATCAGCGAAAGTGTTTTTGAATTCGGGATTTTATTACAATTTAATCCAAATTTAAAAGTGCCCTCAGAAGATAAAGAAATTGGAGCCACAGTAGTGGCTATTTTTATAGATTTTTATAATAAAATAGGAAAAGCAATTTCAATTTATATTTGTGATTCTTCAGACGGAAGGGAATTCATTAGAAAAAGAAAATTTGATTCGTGGTTCTCAGAGTTTAACAATGACATATTTCTGAAAATTGGCGAAGTTATTTTGGATAATGACAATAGGAAATTTCCAATTTCATTAATTATAGGAAAAGATAATCCATTTCGACATCAAATTATCGATGCTTTTATTGCAATTGCGATTAATAGCTCTAAATAATTATAATTTAAGATAAGTCAAGCCTAGTCTCTAAATACAACACTACAAAAAACAACACAATGCCAAAAGACAACTCAATAAAATCAGTTTTAATTATAGGATCTGGACCTATAGTAATAGGACAGGCGTGCGAATTTGACTACGCTGGATCTCAAGCAGCTCGCTCAATTCGTGAAGAAGGAATAGAAGTTATACTAATTAACTCCAATCCTGCGACAATTATGACCGACCCTTCAATGGCCGATCATATCTATTTGAAGCCGCTTACGACCAAGTCTATTATTGAAATCTTAAAAGAGCATCCACAAATTGACGCCGTTTTGCCGACAATGGGAGGACAAACCGCACTTAACTTATGTCTTGAGGCAGAAGAAAAAGGAATTTGGGAAGATTTTAATGTAAAATTGATAGGTGTTGATATCAATGCGATCAATGTTACCGAAGATAGAGAACAGTTTAAACAACTACTTGAAAGAATTGGAATTCCAGCAGCTCCAGCAAAAACGGCTACTTCTTTTCTGAAAGGAAAAGAGATCGCTCAGGAATTTGGTTTCCCATTAGTAATCCGTCCTTCATTTACACTTGGAGGTACAGGTGCAGCTTTTGTACATACTAAAGAAGACTTTGATGAGCTGCTTACACGCGGTCTTGAAGCTTCGCCAATTCACGAAGTTCTTATCGACAAAGCGTTGCTAGGTTGGAAAGAATATGAGTTGGAACTATTGAGAGATAAGAATGATAATGTTGTAATTATCTGTTCTATCGAAAATATGGATCCAATGGGAATTCATACTGGAGATTCAATAACGGTGGCGCCAGCAATGACTTTATCTGATCGCACTTTCCAGAAAATGCGTGATATGTCAATCTTGATGATGCGCAGTATCGGAAATTTTGCGGGTGGATGTAACGTTCAGTTTGCAGTTTCTCCAGATGAAAATGAAGATATTGTGGCGATCGAAATTAACCCTCGCGTTTCTAGATCATCAGCATTAGCATCAAAAGCAACTGGATATCCAATTGCGAAAATCGCAGCCAAATTAGCTCTTGGTTACCACCTTGACGAACTTAAAAATCAAATTACAAAAACTACGTCGGCTCTTTTTGAACCAACTTTGGATTATGTAATTGTAAAAATACCTCGTTGGAACTTTGATAAATTCGAAGGTTCAGACAGAACTTTAGGTCTTCAGATGAAATCTGTAGGAGAAGTGATGGGAATCGGACGTTCATTTCAAGAAGCTTTGCACAAAGCAACACAGTCACTTGAAATTAAACGCAACGGACTTGGTGCAGATGGAAAAAGCTATACCAATTACGAGCAAATTCTTGACACACTTGCCAATGCGAGTTGGGATAGAGTATTTGTAATCTACGATGCAATTCAGCTTGGAATTCCTTTGAGTAGAATTCACGAGATTACAAAAATCGATATGTGGTTCTTGAAACAATATGAAGAACTTTACCTTTTAGAAAAAGAAATTGCAAC
>JBBSRP010000287.1:0-2774 GCA_038242935.1 Flavobacteriales bacterium | reverse complement strand
TAATTCGTCATTGGTTTTACGTTTCAATTTCCACTTCATCGATTGTTCAGTATGTACAGACTCAGCATCTGTAGGACCTAACATCATAAGTGACGGCCACCACCATCTGTTCAAAGCATCTTGAGCCATTTCTTTTTGCTCAGGCGTACCTTTTGCAAGAGTCATCATAATCTCAAAACCTTGTCTTTGGTGGAAACTTTCTTCCTTACAAACACGCACCATCGCACGAGCATAAGGCCCGTAAGAAGTTGCTGTAAGTGGAACTTGATTTATAATCGCTGCACCATCTACAAGCCATCCAATAGCTCCCATATCTGCCCAAGTTACCGTTGGGTAATTGAAGATACTAGAATATTTGGCTGCACCTGAATGCAACTGATCGTATAATTCCTCGCGAGAAATTCCAAGAGTTTCGCAAGCGGAATATAAGTATAATCCGTGACCAGCTTCATCTTGAACTTTGGCCAATAGCGCCACTTTTCTGCGTAATGAGGGAGCACGAGTAATCCAGTTTCCTTCTGGCAACATTCCTATAATTTCTGAATGCGCGTGCTGTGAAATCTGACGAATGTGTGTCTTTCTGTATTTCTCAGGCATCCAGTCTCTAGGCTCAATTTTTTCGTCATTTTCAATTCTTTTATTGAAAACATCTTCTAAACTTTGTATTTCATTCTCTGACATAGCTATTGTTTTTATGTTTAATTAAGCGCCAAAATCCACTACCACTTTCTTAGAAATTGGTACTGCTTGACAGCTTAATATATAATTTTTGGCAACTTCATTCTCATCCAAAGCGTAATTCACTTTCATCTCTACTTCCCCTTCGATCACTTTGCAACGACAAGTACTACAAACTCCACCTTTGCAAGCAAAAGGTAAATCTGCACCTGCGGCAAGTGCACCGTCAAGAATATTATCGAAATCATCATCCATTACAAAATGGAATTCTTTTCCGCCGTCAATAATCGTAACCTCTGTACCTTCGACTTTCTTTTCGAGAATTTTTTGCGTTTTCAGCTTTTGCTCTTCAGAAAGTCCGGTATTAAATAATTCGAAACGCACTTTATCTTTAGACATTCCAGCTTCGATCATTGCATCCTTTATCAAGAAAATCATCTCTTCTGGTCCACAAATAAAACATTCATCAACAGAAGGTACGTCAATAATTTTATCTGTAAGAATATCTAATTTTTCCTTTGTAAAACGTCCGTTGAATAATGGAATATTTCTCTTTTCTTTGGTCAAGAAATGGAAAATTTCAAATCTTCCAAAATATTTATTTCTAAGAAGTTCAATTTCTTCTTTAAAGATAATTGATTTCACACTTCTATTTAAATAGAACAACTGAAATGTGCTGTTAGGCTCAAGTGCCAAGTGTGTCTTTATAATCGAAAGAATTGGAGTGATTCCACTTCCTGCTGCAAAAGCAACATAATTCTTTGCTTTTTCAGGTTCAATTTGACTGAAAAAAATTCCGTTTGGTGGCATAATCTCCACAAGATCACCAATCTTAAGATCGTCATTTACATAGGCAGAAAACAAACCTCCGTTGATTTTCTTTACTCCTACCTGCCACTTATTTTCTATTGGGCTGGAGCAAAGAGAATATGAACGTCGTTGTTCTCCATCTTCAAAATTCTTTCTAAGAGTAAGGTGTTGCCCTTGTTTAAAGGTAAAATCTTGTCTTAATTCTTTTGGAATTTCAAAAGTAACTACAGAACAATCTTTTGTCTCTTTGTAGATATCTGCGACCCTAATGCTATGAAACTTTGCCATTTATATAATCGGTAAATTTTTTAAAATTCAACTAACAACCGTTAGTTACACTTGCAAATTTACGGAAAAGTTGCTAAATATAAAAGTTAAATAATTCCGTTTAATAAAATCGGTGCCAGATGATCTTGTAAAGTTTTTTTGGTAAAACCATTTTTTCTGCCATACCATAAGTATAATGTACGCAATGTGGAAAGCATTGAAAAAATCATTACTTCGGCATTGTGATTTTTTAATTCGCCCTGCTCTATTCCGTTTTTGATTATTATTCGAAATTTCTGCTCGTATTCTTCACGCATTTTCAAGAAGTATTTGAGGTCGTCTTCTTGCAAGTGCATCCAATCGTTATTTAAAGATGCCATAGCGTCGGGATTATCAACCGTAATATCGATATGTAATTTAATGACTTTTTGAAGCTTGTTTAATGTCGGTTCTGAAGAATCAAGAATTTGCGAAATATTGCGCGTGTACTCCTCGGCAATATTGATAATCATCAAATGCAGAATTTCCTGCTTGCTGCTAATGTGATTATACAAACTCGCAGCTTTGATATCGAGTGATTGTGCAATATCGCGAACGGTTACGGCGCTGTACCCTTTCTCCCGAAAAAGCTTAGATGCAATTGCAACAATTTCTGATTTTCGGTCGAGTTTTATTGACATTATTTATTTCTAAAGAATTTAGAGCGGAATTTACAGTTTATTTAAAGTTTGATTTGTTCACCAAGTTCGACTTCATCTTGAATTGTATTTCCCTCATAAACCAAAGTCCAACCCATTGTTTTGGTTAGAATCAAAATCTTTGAAAGTTCACTAACCAAACGATTTTTCGCATTTGATTTTAGTGTTGACATCTCAACTTTTTTGGCAAGATTTTCTTTAACCACTTTGCTGATTTTATTATAATCATCACCATCAAAAGGATTCAGCCTACTTGTCTGAACATCATAGAATTTGATATCTGGACTGATTTTAATTTCTTCTTCGGGAATATTTAATATT
>JBBSRP010000286.1:0-2816 GCA_038242935.1 Flavobacteriales bacterium | reverse complement strand
AGTAGCACCTCCAACCCAATAGGATACGAAGCCCACCACAAAGAACATTACCCAGAATCCCATCGTTAAGACGGTAAGGAATACTAAAAAACCTAAGTACTGTTGAAATTCAAACATGTTTTCCGGAGTTTTTGAATTATAGGCAAATGTAAGCGTTATATTATTTCTTAGCAATTAAAAAGCACAATCATTTTTATAGATTCTTATTTATGTGTAAATTTGAAGAAGCTTTTTTAGGAGCTTTATCCTGCTATCCGCTCCAATCTTTTTATTGCCAGAGCATTTGTGCAATCAATAAAATGAGAGTTGGGCAATAAAAAGGATTTCCACTGCTATCAGGGCTAGGGCTTTTCGGTAACATTAAACATTTTGAAATTAATATAAAATCTATCTAATAATGGAATACAGAATTGAAAAAGACACCATGGGTGAAGTGCAAGTACCAGCAGATAAATATTGGGGTGCACAAACAGAACGTTCTCGCAACAATTTTAAGATTGGTCCAGCAGCTTCAATGCCAAGAGAAATCATCGAAGGTTTTGCGTATCTTAAAAAAGCGGCAGCTTATGCAAACCACGATTTAGGTGTTCTTTCTATTGAAAAAAGAGATGCAATTGCAACGGTTTGCGACGAAATCCTTGCTGGAAAATTGAGTGATCAGTTTCCACTTGTAATTTGGCAAACAGGTTCGGGAACTCAGAGTAATATGAACGTTAATGAAGTAATTGCAAACCGCGCACAAGTATTGGCAGGTTTCAAAATTGGCGAAGGAGAAGCAGTTGTAAAAGCAAATGATGACGCCAACAAATCTCAATCTTCAAACGATACTTTCCCAACAGGAATGCATATTGCAGCGTACAAAGCTTCGGTAGAAATCACTATTCCAGGAGTCGAACAACTTCAAAAAACTTTAGAGCAAAAAGCCGAAGAATTCAAAAACATTGTAAAAATTGGACGTACGCACCTTATGGATGCAACGCCACTTACACTCGGACAAGAGATTTCTGGTTACGCAGCTCAATTAAAATACGGAATTAAAGCATTAAAAAACACACTTCCTCACCTATCTGAGCTTGCTCTTGGTGGTACAGCGGTAGGTACTGGACTTAATACTCCAGAAGGATATGATGTAAAAGTTGCTGAATACATTGCTGAATTTACAGGACTTCCTTTTATTACAGCGCCAAACAAATTTGAAGCACTTGCTGCTCACGATGCAATTGTGGAATCTCACGGTGCTCTTAAACAATTGGCAGTTTCTCTAAACAAAATTGCAAATGATGTCCGTATGCTTGCTTCAGGCCCACGTTCTGGAATTGGCGAAATCATTATCCCAGCAAATGAGCCAGGATCTTCTATTATGCCAGGAAAGGTAAATCCAACTCAGTGTGAAGCTCTTACAATGGTTTGTGCGCAAGTAATCGGAAACGATATGGCAATTGCCGTCGGTGGAATGCAAGGACAGTACGAGTTAAATGTTTTTAAACCAGTAATGGCAGCAAACTTCTTACAGTCGGCTGAATTGCTTGGAGAAGCGTGTGTTTCTTTTGATATCCACTGTGCTCAAGGAATCGAACCTAACCACAAACGTATCAAAGAATTGGTAGACAATTCATTAATGCTTGTTACAGCTCTAAACACAAAAATCGGTTACTACAAATCAGCAGAAATCGCTCAAACAGCACACGCAAACGGAACAACTCTCAAAGAAGAAGCAGTTCGTCTTGGATATGTTACAGCCGAAGATTTTGATGCTTGGGTAAAACCAGAAGATATGGTTGGAAAGATTCAGTAAACTTCTTTTCATATTATAATTCCTCAGCCGAAATAAATCCTTTTTTTTCGGCTGAGTTGGTTTTAAAGAAGATTGAAAAATTGAAAGATTGAAAGATTTAAAGATTGTCTGAAACCATCTAAGGAAAGTTTGATCAGGTTTCTCTTTTAGTTTGTGGAGAAATCCTAAAATTAAAACTATAGATTAAAGTATCGGTGCCTATGACAGTAATACATAATATATAGTTTCAAAGTCAGAAAGAGACAACTGGTAACCAAATTTCTCCCATCCAAGTCCCATAGGGACGACCACTATTGTAACAGCGGAATTTATTACGCTGATCAAAACCACCACTCAGCAAAAGAAGTCCCATTGGGACGACCATTATTGCAACGTCGGAATTCATTCCGACGACGATGGCGTCCATAGTCCATAGCACACTTCTCAAACCAAGTCCCATAGGGACGACCGATATCATAATGCTGGAGTTTATTCCGATGCGAATACCGATGATTTCCAATAGCACTACAATTTTCTTACTCGCCCTCTACTTTAAATCTTTACAATCTACTTTTTACTTTTTTTCAATCTTCCTATCTCTCCGCCTCTTCAAAATTGGCCTAATGATATAAAATAGAACAATCCCAATTAGGATAAAAGGCCAAATTCCAATCGTCCAAAGGAAAAAGCTCACGATTGCATTCCATCCATCATTCAAAGAAGTTTTGAAACGTTCCCAAAAACTATCTTGCGGCTCAGCTTTAAAGACATACTCTTTTTCACTATAAAGATTGACGTTCAGCGTGCTATAAGAAACTTGGTCTCCAAGGTATTTCAATCTTCCTACTGAACTTTCTATTTCTTCTTGAAGATTTCTGATATTCTCTTCAATGGCGATAATATCCTTTACGGTTCCTGCTTTTGAAAGTAAATCTTGGTATCGTTTTAAATATTGCCGTTTATTACTCAACCTAGTTTCGATATCCATAAACTCCGCAGTAACATCACGTGCTTGCACATTTTTTGTCTGCAGTTCGTCCTT
>JBBSRP010000285.1:0-2835 GCA_038242935.1 Flavobacteriales bacterium | reverse complement strand
CTATAAAACAAAATCATGTTATAGAATTGCTTTCACAGCTCTTTGAAGACTATCAATATCCTGAAAATGTCGTTATTAGAGGCGATAATGGAAGTCAATTAATAGCTAAAAGTGTACGTGAGTATTGAGGTTTAATAGGCGTGCAGCAAGAATTTACCCATATTGCTACACCCGAAGAAAACGCCCATATAGAAGCATATCATGGAATTTTAAAGAAAGAAGTATTTGCCAGGTTTGACTATCGCACTTTTGGAGAAATCGAACAAATACTAAAACGATTTGTCCCGTTTTACAAACAATGAAAGGCTTCATGGACTCTTAGGAAGAATAACTCCTATGGAAAAATGGAAGGCTGATAAACATCTAATATTAATGAAACAATTAACCGCGTAATTAAAAATCGAAATTTAGAATAATACTCTTGTTTTATAGGGGTCAAAACAGGGATCAGCAGAAGTGCATCAAACCTCCCTAAACGGAACCGCGGACGGTTTTATCGCTTCCTTTGACGAAAATGGTACTCGAAACTAGCATATTTATTTTGGAGGAGAAAAGGAAGACGAAATAATTTCGCTGGCTCAAAATGAAAATGGTATTTATTTGTACGGTCGTACATTAAGCAAAACAAATATAGCCACCGTAGGGTGTTTTCAAGAAACTATAACCTCAAATGGTGCTAACCAGGGAGATTATCTAAATTATTTTATTGCTGAATTTAACAAAACTGGTCCACGTATTTGGGCAACTTATTACGGAATTGCCATAGATAATAGTACTACTTTAGGTTTGGGACCTACCCCATTAACTGGTATTGCGGTAAACGCAACTGGATTGTATATTTCAGGATGGGATACCGGATCATATTCTCCACCCAATACCACTTGGAAAATGCAACGATACAGCTATTTGATATGCAAGGCAGAATAGTACACTCACAGAAAATTACAAATACTCTTACACTAATTAATGTTTTAAACTTAGCCAAAGGAATGTATCTTCTGAAATTATCATCCGAAAATAAAATACTCTACACTGACAAAATTATCATCAAAAACTAAGTCTAAGAGTTTTAAAAAAAGGGTTTACTGTAAATGTAATTTTGCGAGATTGAGATATTGCGAGATTGCAAAATATGTTCTCAGATACCTGCAGTCAATGATTGCAGGCATTTTTTGTTTTAATTGCAGAAAAAGTATGTTTTATAAGTAGATATGTTGTGAAAAGAATTAAATTACAGTCTCTAATTTTAAATAGATTTAATTATGAAAAATTATCACACTTACAAAGTTTGTATCGACGCTTGTCTAAACTGTGCAGCACTTTGCAATCATTGTGCAAACTCTTGCCTACAAGAAGACGATGTAAAAATGATGGCAAAATGCATACAACTAGATATGGAATGCGCAGCAATGTGTTATGCAGCAGCGCAATTAATGAGTCTAGGAAGTCCGAAAGCAGCTGAAGCTTGTGCGCTTTGTGCAGAATTCTGCGAAGCTTGTGCGGCCGAGTGTGGGCAACACCAACACAAGCATTGCCAAGAATGCGCAGAAGCTTGTCGTGAATGTGCAAAACAATGTCGCAATATGTCAAATGCAGCATAATGTTTCAACTAAATTTCATTTCTTTTGATGTAATTTGAAATCTTTATCTTAAATTTGTTTTTAAGCAAAAGCTTCATTTATGCCGTCAAATTTCTATACAAAGCAACCACCAATTTTGATCTCAAGATTATTGAGATCAAATGCTGCTTTGTTACACCCGGAAATAAAGGCATATAGTATTCCAATTCCCTAACGAAAACTTCATAGCGGGAAAATTTAGCGAAAGCTCATCACACAAATTACTTTACAACTAATAAGCAGCATTTTTGCTTGCTTTCAATTATATCCTTTTTTCAAAAAAATAAATCAAAGAATTGAATAATTTAATTATGAATATTATGAAAGACAAACCGATTCCTACCTTGACATTGTCAGACTATACAATATTAAGAGATTTGACCAAAAGTCCACCTGATGCAAAAACTGTTAAAGAAGTTGCGCAACTTTCTAAGGAGCTAGATCGTGCAACTGTTAATAAGGAAGACATTATTGATAGTAATATAGTTCGCATACAATCTCACGTGGAGATCGAGGATATTGTTGCAAAACGCACAATGAAAATCCAAATCGTTCTTCCAACACAGTCCGATATCAAAGTTCAAAAAGTCTCTGTCTTAGCGCCATTAAGTATTGCTCTAATCGGCTTTAAAGAAGGTGACGAAGTAGACTGGGAAATGCCTGCAGGCGTAAGATCTCTTCGTATCATCTCTGTTTCAAACGCTGACAGGACGTAATTATCGTCTCAATATAAAACACCTTTTAATAAGGTGTTTTTTTTGCAGTAAAATCAAAATTTTGAAATAAAAATTTACAATATAAAAGTGAGTATAACAGCATCAAAAAATAATATTTTACAAGGAGTTTTTTTCGTAGCATTGGGAGCAACCAGCTACGGAATGCTAGCCACATTTGTAAAATTGGCTTATATGGAAGGTTACACGACTGCCGAAGTGTTAAGCTCTCAATTTACTTTAGGACTACTTGGTTTAATTATTATTAATTTCTGGCAGAAAGCAAAAAAGAAATCCGCAGTTATCAAAGCCAATAAGAAAGATATTAAACAATTATTGATAGCCGGTACTTCAACTGGTTTTACAGGTATCTTTTATTATATGGCGGTAAAACTGGATATACCCGTTTCTATATGCATTGTATTACTGATGCAAACAGTCTGGATGGGAGTTCTATTAGAAATGATCTTAAGCAAAAAACCTCCGTCGCGACGCAAAGTCAT
>JBBSRP010000284.1:0-2880 GCA_038242935.1 Flavobacteriales bacterium | reverse complement strand
TTTTTCCATTATGCACAAGTTTTCCAAGTAAAAAACAATCTTTAAATTTAGCCTATAACCCAAATATCTTGTAGCGGCTATTGTAGGTAGTGCTTTCAGCAAATACTAATATAGTCACTGAACATATCTGTGAATTCATATCTTTCAGTTCCATTGTCATCATATGTTTCAACTTCTCTTATTAGTAAAGCTGTCATATTTGGCCAATATGCATCGAGAATGTGATCTTTTTTCTTAGATTTTAGCATACTAATAAGATGTTTTGCATCATCAGTTTCTGTAAAGGTAAAAGTACTTCCAACAGGTAGGTTTAAAGTACTCAAATGCAAATAGTTTTCGGGTTCTCTTTTTCGAGTTATATAAGCTTTTATACCTTGTGCACGTAAATCTATTATAGCTGTCGCATTAATAATTTCTTCACGAGTACCTTTGTCGGAATCTAAAAGTATACACCAAGGAATATTAAATTGTTCCGCTAACTTTAAAGTCTGCCAATGTTTTAAATTACCACAACCTCCAATTGGAATAATTGCTATTTCTTTTTCTGCAAATGTATGTGACAAAAATCCGGCATCTTTTAATGATTTTGCAGTATGATTTACAAAACTTACATCAGACTTTCCTTCTACTAATAATATTGCTTTTGCTGATTTTGAGATAGGGTCGGGTAGTAATCCTAAAGTATCTGCTATTTTCTGGAAAACTTCATCAGTTCCTTGTTCAATAGTTCTAATAGTTAAATTTTTATTGATAAACCTAAGGCTTGACAATGGTAATAATCCCGCTAAAGCAGGGGTATGTGTTGTCAATATTATTTGAGTATTTGGCGTATTTGAAAGTTCTATAAATGCGTTAATAAGCATCTCTTGGTGATTTGGATGTTGAGAAGTTTCGGGTTCTTCAAAAGCATAAATAATTCTATTCCCAATATTTCCAAGTCTTCTTTTTTCAGCTTCTGCTCTAAAGAAATTTAATAATATTAATCTTCTAACACCGCTTCCACGTTTATTGATTGGAATATCGTCTTCAGATTTAATTGTTAATTTAAATTGAGAATCAAATTTAGGTTCAGTTCGAAATTCTGGTATAAGCTCTTCTGCTAAATCAGGAGCCATTTCTTTCAATTTTTCAAGAGTTCTATTCGCAGTCTCAATTGCTTTATTACGAACTTGAGTTTTTATAAATTCTAATTCTGGTTCTAATTCTTGTAAAGCTTGTTGTACCGCAATTTTCATTGGGTCCGTTACTTCTTTATCATCATCATTACTTTGTCTGTCTGATTGAAAAAGGGCATAAACAGGTAAATAGTTTTTAAGAGTTTCGTAGACTTTTTTCGAGTCTTCTTTATCAATAAGTAATTCTGTATGAACTAAATCTAAATTACCGATATGTTGCCAAATGGCTTCTCTAATAGCTGAATTAATAGATTTATTATATGATGTAGCAACAATTCCTAAATCGTCAGCTCGCTTTTTTAATTCTGCTCGTTTTAAATCCATCAAATCATTAGCGTACACTGCTGAAGGATGATTACAAACTATAAAAATTTTCTCTTTAGGTTTAGCAACAGTTGCGCAAAATATTTTTTTTATTTCAAATTTGCCTTCGGCATTTAATAAATATTCAGCAGCAAGAGTTGTTGAAGCGGCAGCATCAATAACTATTTGTGCTGGAAAATCATTAAAAACACAAGAAATTTCGATATTGTTTCCATTTGCATTTTTGCTTAAATCTTCTCTTTCACAAACTACAAGGTTATTATTAAAGAAGATTTCCAATGCTTCTAGAACAGTAGATTTTCCTGCATCATTCTTTCCAATGAATGCTGTTAGATTGGAAAAAGGAATTACGATTTCATCGGTGTAACCTCTGAAATTTCGCAGTTTTAATGATTCTATATTCATACATTTATGTTTTATTATTTTTGCTTTATGCGTGATTTTTGGTCGCATTGCCTACAACTCGTTCATATGTCCAATAATGTCAGATATATATACTTGACTATTTGTTGTATGGTATTACGTTGTAGCATTTATTAAAAAGCTAATATATTCAAAATCTTTACGATAATAAACCTGTATTGATCATCAAGCATAAAATTTAAATGATTTTTTTTAACTCTTCAATACGAGTAGTTTCAAACTTGATATATTTATACAATGTAGTTTTACTTTTAATTACCAAAATTTTGCAGATCTCTTCAATACTTAATTTTCGCTCATCATATAGAACTTTTGCTCGAGCTGCCTTCTTTTGGGCTTCGGCTGAAAGTCCTTTAGGCTTCCCTCCCTTTCGTCCTCTTGCTCTAGCGCTTTCTAATCCTACTTTAGTCCTTTCGGAAATGATGTCTCTTTCAAATTCTGCAAAGGCTCCTACTAAATGAAACATCAATTTACCAACGGCAGTTGATGTATCTATTCCATCAGAAACACTCACGAAATCAACTTTCTTGTTAGCTAGCTCATTAACTAATTCAATTAAATCTTTTAAAGAACGTGCCAGTCGATCTAATTTATAGACTACTACTACATCCTTCTCTCTTAGAGAACTTAACAATTTCTGTAATTGTGGACGTTCTACATTCTTACCTGACGCTTTTTCATAATATATTTTCTCGCAGCCATACTTTAATAAAGCATCTTTTTGAGCATCCAAATTCTGATCTATTGTTGAAACTCTAGCATATCCAAATATGGCCATAATAATCTATTTTATAAAAGTGCTAATACTTGTTTGAAGGTATCCCCCCGACTAAGTGCATACCATATAATATAAAATAGTTTTCTGGTAAGATTTTGAAGTATTACAGGGAAGATTCTTGCACTTGGAGTTTATAATTATGCGGATACAAGTCAGTAATATTCTTGTGATTTATAGACT
>JBBSRP010000283.1:0-2880 GCA_038242935.1 Flavobacteriales bacterium | reverse complement strand
AGGAACTAAAAAATTACAGCAGCAGATAGAAGCAGATATGTCTGAGGACTCTATCAGAAAGTCTTGGGAGAAAGACTTGGCGGCCTTCAAAATAATAAGAAAGATTTATGAAATCTATTAAACTTGTTCAAGGAACTTTTCTTATTTTAGTGAAAAATTAAGCTAACACCAAAAAAACCAAACTATGAAAACAGCAGAAATTCTTCTTAGCTATATGGATAGCCTTCAAGAGATTATTTATATTGTAGACTCTTATATTGAGAGAGGATTAGAAATAATGAGAAACATTAAAAGATGGTTAGAAAAAATAATCGACTATGTTGAAAAAGGAATCGATGCACTTGTAGAGTCTATAGGTGGTCGCAGAAAACAAGTTGAAGACC
The DNA here is from genome assembly GCA_038242935.1 of Flavobacteriales bacterium. Lineage (GTDB taxonomy): Bacteria > Bacteroidota > Bacteroidia > Flavobacteriales > Flavobacteriaceae > Flavobacterium. The sequence continues at coordinate 2,497 of JBBSRP010000283.1, read as the reverse complement.
ATCTAACCGAAGATTATTTATTTGTATAATTCATCAATAAGGGCCGTCATCACTGACAGCCCTTAATTTTTATGCTTCTATTTTCTTTAAAGCGGAATCTTCTTTTTCATAGCTTCAACAATATTATAAGCAGCTGGACAGATTGGAATATTCTGTAACGTAATTGCAGCAATCTGCTGAAACTTATGCCTATCGGTATGCGGAAATTCACGACAAGCCTTTGGACGTACATCGTAGATGCTACATTTATTATCATCTCCAAGAAAATGACAAGGCACAGATTGCAGCACATAATCATTATCCTCATCAACTCTTAGAAACTGACTTATAAATTGCTGCGATTTCATCCTGAAATGTTTTGAAATCCTCTCAATATCTGCCGAAGTAAAAAGTGGTCCAGTAGTTTTACAGCAATTTGCACAATCGAGGCAGTCGGTTTTCATAAATTCGGCAGTATGCAATTCCTGCATCTGATAATCAAGATCGCGCGGCGGCTTCTTTTTTAATTTATCAAAATACTTTTTATTTTCGATATGCTTATCTTTGGCGAGCTTTGGAAGTTCGTTTAAAGTAGGTTTCAATTATTGATTTTAAAAGTTGGTAATGCAAAAGTAACGACTCGAGGTTTAAAAAATTATAGAAATAACAAATAATGAGGATTTCAAATCTTCATTGCTCACAATAGTATTATGAAAGACCTCTTTGGCAAAGCGATTTTAGATTTTCAGACCAATAATAAGCCTGAGAATATAGTTACTGAAACTTCTATTTCTGACGAAGATGAAATGAGTGTTTCCTATTTGTTTAGGTCTTTTGACGAAATGCCCGCAATAGAGCAAAAAGCTTTGGAAATGGCATTTGGAAAAGTACTAGACGTAGGTTGTGGCGCTGGAAGTCATAGTTTGTATTTGCAAAAAAAGCGTAAACTTGATATAGTTTCTATTGATATTTCGCCCAATGCTGTTTTGGCTTGCGCCGAAAGAGGGCTCGAACAATGTTATGTGCAAGATTTGATGTTACTTTCTGACGAAGACGGAAAGTATGATTCGATATTATTATTGATGAATGGCTGCGGATTGGCAGGAACTATGAAAAAGCTGCCAGCATTTCTGCAGAAGCTAAAAAGCTTGTTGAATGAAAATGGTCAGATTCTGATTGATAGTTCTGACATCATTTATATGTTTGATGAAGATGAAGACGGTGGAAGATGGATAAGCAATGAAGCGGACTATTACGGAGAAGTAACTTTTGACATTAGCTACAAAGGTGAGAAAGAACACACTTTTGATTGGCTATATATTGATTATAATACTTTGCAAAATGCTGCTTTCGCGAATGGACTAAAAGCAGAAATGATTCTCGAAGGTGAGCATTATGACTACTTAGCTCGATTAACACATCTGTAAAAACTGAATAAAATTCTCTTTACGGAATATTCAGAAATTTATGTGTCTGTAATGAAATTCTCCATTTTGGGTTATTCATTACGTAGTCTACAATAAGCGGCGTCATTTCGTCACGCTTACTCCACTCCGGTTGTAGAAATAAAATCGCGTTCGGATTTGTTTTGGCAGCTTGTTCTTCGGCAAAAATGAAATCGTGTTTGTTGAAGATAATTACTTTGAGTTCGTTTGCTTTTTCGTAAACAGATTCTGTAGGTAATTTATTTTTTTTTGGCGATAAGCAAATCCAGTCCCATACACCTGATAGCTGATATGCACCAGAAGTTTCGATGTGAACTTTCATTCCTTTCTCTTTAAGCTTTATCGTAAGCGGATCCATATTCCACATAAGTGGTTCGCCACCTGTAATTACGACAGTGTTTGCTTGCGCAGTTGCAGTAGAAACCATTGCGTCAATGTGAGTTGGTGGATGCAATGCTGCATTCCAACTTTCTTTGACATCACACCAATGGCAGCCTACATCGCATCCGCCGACGCGAATAAAGTATGCGGCAGTACCGGTATGAAATCCTTCTCCTTGTATGGTATAGAACTCTTCCATTAGCGGAAGCATTGTACCTTGGTCTACTTGGTCTTGGGCAATTTTTGACAACATAATTTTTTAATATTTTGCAAAGGTATGCAATTGTAGTTTTAGAATATGTATGATTAAGAAATGATTATTAATGCAGAATAACAGATCAGTTATCATTGCTTTAAATAACGTGATCATGATTTCGAATTTCTTAAATGTGTTTTCAGAAGAAAGTATTCTGGGTTATTATTTTGACATTGAAATAAGTGATTAATAAATATACTTTTCAATAACGAAATACTTCTTGTTTACCGAAATTTTGCGAGAAGGATAGCAGTGGAAATCCTTTCTTGTAGCTTTGCGGAGCAAAAGCTATAAGAAAGATTGGGAACGGATAGCCAGACCTCAATGTCATTAAGTTAAGGTTTTAATGTGCTGATTGGTAGTGTAATAAGTCATTTAAAATTTGTCTAATTGTAGGTTATTTCTTATATTTATGTGAAATATTTGACACATAAGT
>JBBSRP010000282.1:0-2955 GCA_038242935.1 Flavobacteriales bacterium | reverse complement strand
TTATGAAAACTAATAAAAGAATTACTTCATTTGACGACCATCTAGATGAGCAGTATGGAAAATGCGAAGTGAATCTCGCAAAGTATTCCAAGAAGAATTTGAAACTTTTACAAATGGAATTCTAATTCAAGAGGCCAAAAAAAGTAAATTCTGACGCAATAGCAACTTGCAGAGAAAGTAGGCACAACCAAAAATTATATTTCAAGAATCGAAAATAATGCTAGTGATATCAGACTTTCGACATTGATGCGAATAATCAGAGTAGGTTTGGGAGGAAATCAAAAATTATTCTTCGATATGTAATATTATTGATTTGAACACAGTATTAATTAAAAAGGTTCTCAAATTAATTATATATTTGGCTCTATACTTTACAAAAACTATTAAATACTTCAATGACAAAGTCGAATTTTACCCTAATTTTATTACTTCTTATTACTTCAAGTTCATTTTCGCAAAAGAATGTAGAATCTAAAGAGCAAAAGAAAATGCGTCAACAATTATTGGTAGATGAATATTTGAATGCTTGCAAAAAAGTTGCTGCAGAAGCTGTAAAATTTCAAAAAACATCAAGAAGTCAAAATTTATTATAAATGAAGAAAGGAATTCTACTACTTGCAATACTTCTGGCAACAAACTTTAGTTATAGTCAAAATTGTAACTGTCCCGCAACTTTTACGTGGCTAAAAGAAACTGTTGAAAATAACGATGCAGGTTTTCAATATGTCATTGACCAAAAAGGAGAAGCAGCCTATAAAAACCATTTAAACTCGTTCGCAGAAAAAGTCGCAAATATTACCGACAAAGAACGCTGTGCTGATACTTTAGCAGATTATCTAAGATTTTTCCGTAAAGGGCACATTTATTTTGGTCAGAATTTCGAAAATGATCAAGATCGTAATACTGGAAAAATAGACAAAGCAAAAATCACAGCAGAATTTAAAAATTGGGAAAAATATCCATACAAGGAAAAGGAATTCAATCCATATATTTCAAAACTTGACAAACCAACGCTCGAAGGAATTTGGGAAACTGCTCCTTATATAATTGGAATAAAAAAAGTCAAAAACGAGTATATAGGTTTTATAATAGAAGGTGATGGCATTTATTGGACAAAAGGGCAGGTAAAATTTAGAATAAGAGAAATCGACGGAAAGCTAGCTGCAACATACTATTTGCAAAATCATTCTCCTTTGGAAATGGAAGAAGTAGAAACGGTTGGTAACAGTTACCTTCAAATGAATTGGATAACTCTGAGACGTCTAAATTCAAAATTTCCTGCGGATAAAACTCTAGAAGGCCATTTTAAATTTTTATCTGCCGAAGTTCCATTATTCGAAAAATTATCCGATAAAACTGCGGTTCTTAGAATTCCATCCTTTCACGGATTAGCAAAAAAGGGTATCGATAGCATAATTGCAGCGAATCATTCGATTGTCACTTCTACAGAAAATTTAATCATAGACTTACGAAACAACGGCGGTGGAAATGATTCGAGTTACGAAGAATTATTGCCATTGATATATACAAGCCCAATTCGCACCGTAGGAGTTGAATATTTGTCGACAAAATTAAATAACAGTAGAATAGAAATGTTCCTTAAAGATCCAGATTTCGACGAAGATAAAGTTTGGTTGGAAAGCAGCTTAACTAAATTAAACGAGAATATTGGCAAATTTGTTAATCTCGATAGTACTACCGTAACGATTGAAACCTTTGAAAAGGTTTTTCAATATCCCAAAAATGTGGGAATAATAATCAATGAAGGCAACGGAAGTACAACGGAGCAGTTTCTTTTGGCTGCCAAACAGAGTAAAAAAGTAAAGTTATTTGGAACAACTACGGTAGGCGTATTGGATATATCGAATATGCATTTCATAACTTCGCCAGACGATAATTTCAAATTAGGATATTGTCTTACTAGAAGTAAAAGAATTCCAGATTTTACTATTGATGATAAGGGAATTCAACCAGATTTTTATATTGATAAAACAGTTTCGAAATATGAGTGGATTGATTTTGTAGAAAAAGTTTTGACTGAATAATTGCGGATTAAACTAGAAGATTTTTTTACGTAAATAGTAAGATTAAATTCAATTTTTGAATTAATTTTGAGATATACTTGCAATTTGAGAAGTGTTTAGATATGTCAAAATAAATTTTAATTTCCCGATGAAAAACATAGATAAAATAAGTTTAGAAAATGCCTTCCAGTTATTTGACAGTGGCGACAGTGGCAAAATAGAAATTGGATCAGCAAAAGGATTGCAGGAAATTCATAAATATCTGTTTGACGGATTGTATGATTTTGCAGGTAAGATTAGAACTCATAATATCTCAAAAGGAGGTTTTAGATTTGCAACAGCTTTATATTTGAACGAGATTTTGTTGGTAGTTGAAAAAATGCCTGAAAGCAATTTTGAACAGATAATTGCCAAATATGTCGAGATGAATATTGCGCATCCTTTTATGGAAGGAAATGGCAGGACAATGCGGATTTGGCTAGATATGATTTTGAAAGCAAATCTAAAAAAGGTTGTCAATTGGCAGTTTATAGATAAAATACTTTATTTGCAGGCAATGGAGCGCAGTCCTATTAACGATCTTGAATTAAGAACTTTATTGAGCGCTAACTTAACCAAGGATGTAGACAATCGAGAAATTATTTTCAAAGGCATTGAACAATCGTATTATTATGAAGGATATGAGAAAGACAGGGATGATGAAGTCTAAATTATTTTTTAAGAAAAATTTAATTGAGATACAGCTCATAAGAGTTATTTATATATTGAGACTATCTCTTCAAAATCCCCACATATATTGCTTCTCATAATTTTATAAAATCAACAAATAGGTTATATTTGTCTTTCGAGCTAATCAAATTTTAGAATTTATTTTATATGAAATTACTTAACGGAAAAACTGCAATCATTACCGGTGGAAGCCGCGGAATAG
>JBBSRP010000281.1:0-2967 GCA_038242935.1 Flavobacteriales bacterium | reverse complement strand
TTTGGCAGCAAAGGATGCCGTTCCCATCCCTTGCGCAAAGTTCCGTTCACAACAGTAATTTCGTTTAAAAGAAATATATCTTTCTAAGGAAATAGGAAGTAAGGGAAAGTAGATGTAAGTATCTCCAAAAAACAATTTAAAGAAGAATTACATTTTCAGATAAAAATCCTTTGTAAGTTCTTTATATTCTTGTGTATAATTGTGACGTGAAATTTCGATTGTCAGTTCGTCAATTGCTGGGTTAGAATTTTCGTCACGAGAAAAAGCCATTAAACTTCTTTTGATTTCACTTTCTGGAGTTCCTTTTACGCGTGTAATTTTTTGAGGATATAATTCAAATTCTTTGGCAATTTTGATAAATCTTCCCTCTTCTTTAAAGGGAATTATAACGGCTAGAATTCCGTTTTCTGACAGCAATAAGTCTGCTGCTTCAATAAGTTCTTCAAAAGGAAGTGAATCTTGGAACCGAGCTGTATTTCTGCTTTCGTCTGGCGTTTTATAATCTTCTGAGTAGAAAGGTGGATTGCAAACAATAAGATCATATTCATCTTCTGGATCTTCAATAAGTTCGTTCAGGCCTGCGTGGTAACAGAAAAGTCTTTCACTCCAAGGCGATTCGTCAAAATTTTCTACACATTGCTGATAAGCATCGTCATCAATTTCGATAGCGTCAATTTGTTCAGCGTTGCTGCGTTGTGCGAGCATTAATGCAATAAGTCCTGTTCCAGCACCAATATCAAGGATGCTATATATAGGAGAGATGATTGGAGCCCAGGCGCCAAGTAGTACGCCGTCAGTTCCAACTTTCATAGCGGTTTTGTCCTGGCTGATACTGAATTGCTTGAACTGGAAAGTGCTCATATTTAAAATAATTATCGTTGATAGCAGAAGTGCCCTAGCCGTGATAGCAGCAAAAATCCTTGTTTGTGTGCTTTGCGGAGCAAAAGCATACAAGCAAGATTGTAGCGGATAGCGCGATCAGCTCCAAAAAAAATGCTTTCTCTAAAGATACATTTCAATCAGACCTTCGGGCAAATCCATTAAGACTTTTTTGTTAGGACGATCTATTTTGACCAAAAACTGGTCGATCATTGGAATCAAGAGTTGTACAGCACCGTTTTCAACTTCAAAAAGTGGTTGCGCGGTAGTGTCATTTATAGATACGATCTTGCCGAAAACACCTAGGCGCTTGTCTTCAATTTCGAAACCTATAACCTCGTGAAAATAAAATTTATTGCCAGATAGCTTTGGTAGCATGGAGATTGGGAGGTAGATTGGGCAATTCATAATTGCATCTGCATCTTCCTCGGTATTCATATCCTCAAAGCGGATTCGGAGAAAATCGTTTTTGTGCAATGAAGAACTTTCAATAAAAAATGGAACCAGATTTTTGTTGAATTCAACAAAAACTGATTCCAAGTTTTCATATAACTCGGGTTCGTCTGTATCCAAATAGGCCAGAACTTCACCTTTGAAACTAAATTTTTTAGCGATTTTACCTAAGTAGAAACAATCTTCTTTACGCATAATCGCCAGTATAATTAAGCTTGAGTTTCTTCATTGTTTTCTTCTGCAGCCTCTTCAGTGTTTTCTGAATTTGCAGCATCAGCAGCAGCGATTGCATCAGCGTCAGCTTTTTTGGCAGCAGCGATACGATCAGCATTTACTTTTTTCTCAGCTTCGATAGCTTTTGCTTTAGCATCTGCTTTTCCAGTTGATAAACCTTCTTTCTTAGCTTCAACTTTACCAGATTTAGAATCTAGCCATTCTGCCAATTTAGTGTCTGCTTGTTCTTGAGTCAAGGCTCCTTTACGGATACCTCCATCAAGGTGGTGCTTAAGTAAAGCTCCTTTGTAAGATAGAATTGCTCTTGCAGTATCTGTAGGTTGAGCTCCATTATGAAGCCACTGTACAGCGCTTTCAAGATCTAATTCGATCGTTGCAGGATTTGTGTTTGGATTGTAGCTACCAATTTTTTCTAGGTATTTACCGTCTCTTTTTGCACGTGCATCTGCTGCAACAACCCAGTAAAAAGGTTTTCCTTTTTTACCGTGTCTCTGTAATCTAATTTTTACTGACATAATCTTTTGATTAAATTTTGAGGTGCTCGACCTCTGTTAATTAAGGCTGCAAAGATACTTTTTTATTTCAAATCTTTAATTTTTCTGGGTATTAAATTTTCAGATCGCATTTTTGATAAAGTAGAGCTGGAAATTATTCGACTTTCTTTAGCTTTTTTGGCCGAAAATAGTATTTTTGTCTTCTTAATAAGTTTAGAGAATATGAAAAAAATTGCTGCCCTATTTGTTTTAGTGCTTACAATGAGTGCTTGTACGGAAGAAATTACTCGAAATAATCCTGCTTTTGAAGGTGTAAAAGATGGCGTGAGTTGGAGAGCTGCAGATGCTTCAGCGGTTAAATCTGCTAATGGAAGTATTGTTCTTACAGGGCTAACTCAGTATGAAACTTTAGTTCTAAAAACGAGCTCATCAAACGCGACAACATACAATCTAGGATCTAGTATTGCCAATCAAGCGAGCTTTTTGATTGACCAAAACTCCGAAGAAATATCTTACCAAACCGGAATTGACAAAGGTGAAGGAAAAATAATTATTACTGAGTTTGATGATGTTAATCAGACAATTACAGGCTCATTTGAATTTAAGGCCCCAAAACTTGGACCAACGCTTCCTACAGATTTTGAGCCAGCAGTACTGCATTTCCAGAAAGGCATTTTTTATAAAGTTCCTGTAGTTCCTGCGCTTTAATTTGACGAAAAGTCTAGAATAGTAAGATTAAATAGCTTTATTAATTTATTTTACTATTAATAATAATTCGTCATTGTGTTAGGAAAGTTGAAAAAATAAATTATATTTGTTGTAATTATTATAAAAAAGGACCTATGAATATTTTTGTTGGAAGCCTTCCATTCAGTATTGAGGAAGCAGATTTAAGAGAATCGTTTGA
>JBBSRP010000280.1:0-2989 GCA_038242935.1 Flavobacteriales bacterium | reverse complement strand
CGATTGTACGCAACTTATTTAGGTGCTGCATCCAACGATGTACCCTATAGTGCTCATTGGTTTGAAGATAATATTATTGGCTTTCTGCGAACAACTGCAGTTTTCAATACGTCACTTGTTTACCCAACCACCGATTCTACGATTTTACTGCCTTGGGCGTTAGCTGATAATGACCCAGCACTTCACACATTGGCATTCAAATATTCCAATGCTCTAAGTTCTACTAGTTTTAGTCAAGACACCGCTCAGCTATATCCAAATCCTACAAATGGTGTGTTGAACATTGTTTATGAAAATGATATCGAAAACATTGACGTTTATACCATCGATGGGAAGAAAATTAAACTTGCGATTCAGAAGGGTTTTCAACAAGCTCAATTAGATGCTTCAGCTTTGGCAAATGGGATTTATATTTTAGTGCTTACAGACAAAGACAATAAGGTGCAAAAACAGAAGTTTGTGAAGAAGTAGGTATAAAATCAATTGTTAAAAATAGTATTAGTTATTTTCGATGTAATGTCTTTAAAAAACATCACATTAATTTCGAAATAATACGATCTCTTTACTATTAAAAACAACACTATTATGAGAAGAATTTTACTTATAGCATTAATAATCTGTGGCTTTAACCTAGGATTTTCACAAACGTACGATCGCGAATGGGCAACTTATTTTGGAGATAGTAGTCTTATTATACAAGCGACAACAGAATTTAGAGGGAATTTATATTTAGTTGGAAAAACCACTAATAGTGCCCATACCCAAAGTCTTACAAATAACTTGAGTTATCAATCTAACTACGGCGGTGGCGAACAAGACGGATTCATTGCAAAGTTTTCTCTTAACGGACAGTTAATTTGGTTTACTTATTATGGTGGTCAAGGCAGCGACGAAATAACAAACATCGTTGCAGACGAGTCCAATATTTATATTGTTGGACAAACTACAAGTGAAAATATGGCAACTGAAAATGCGTTTCAGACAACTTTAAATGGAGCATCCGATGGTTTTGTCGCTTCTTTCGGACAAGAGGGAAATTTGAATTGGCATACTTATTTTGGGGGAGAAGGAATAGATACTGTAATTAATCTAGCTCAGGACAATAATGCTATTTATTTCTACGGACGAACGAGTAGCCATAATGATATTGCGACTACGGGAGCTTTTCAGCAAAACTTAGAAGCAGGGAATAATAGCGGCGAATATATGAACAGTTTTATCGCAAGCTTCACAAAAACAGGACAGCGCATTTGGTCTACCTATTATGGTATAGCACAAAGTCCACCTTTTGGACAAGGAATCACGCCCATTACTGGTATAGCTGTGAATGAAACAGGATTGTACGTTTCCGGATGGGATATTGGAGGTTATGGACAATTCAATGCCACATACTTTGGTACTCTTGGATCGTTTCTGGAAACCAAACCATTAAATACTAGTGGATCTCCAATGAGTCTATATCTTTCAAAGTTTTCATTTGAAGGTACAAGATCTTGGAGCACCTATTTATGTGCTTACAGTAGTACAGGTAGTCCAACTTCTATTCTTCCTAGTACATCTGGTACACTTGGATCGCGATCAATAACTGCAAATGCCAACGGAGTTTATATAACAGGAAGAACTCCTGGTGTAAGTGGGATAAGTACCGAAGGAACTTTTCAGCCAACAAAAGTGGGATTAAGCAATTTTTTTATTAATCACTTTTCAGATAGTGGCGAAAGATTGTGGGGATCTTATTTAGGAAATGGAATTGGTGGTTCAGGTATTGATATTAGTTGTTTGAATTATGATTCTGCAGGGAATATTTATATTTCAGGCACTACAAATTTAATTATAGACATTCCTACCGCCGATGGTTACCAGACTCAAAAAAACGGAGGTGGTGATTTATTTGTTTCCAAAATATCTGCTGACGGATCGACAAAACTATATGCCACTTACTACGGAGGATCGAATGCCGAAACTGGTGGTTATGTAGTTCCTACGGGAAATGGCGATAGCTTTTTTCTTGTAGGCAATTCCGCAAGTTCTACAGGAATGACGACTGCCGGAGCTTGGCAGGAAGATCTTATCGATGATGGAAATCAATTAAAAAATATTATAATTTCCAAATTTACGGTCGCTGAACTTTTAAATATAAATGATAAGGACAAGAATGGATTTGCTCTTTATCCAAATCCTACAAATGGCTTACTGAACATTGTACATCAAAATGATATCGATCAGATCGACGTTTATAGCGTAGATGGAAAGAAAATAAAATTATCGATTTACTATGGTTTGCAACAAGCCCAATTGGATGCTTCAGCTTTAGCAAATGGAATTTATATTTTAGTGCTTACAGATAAAGACAACAAGGTACAAAAGCAGAAGTTTGTGAAGAAATAGAGAGAGAATCCTCCCCCCAGCCCCCTCCGATACTTCGGCAAGCTCAGCAACCGAGGAGGGGAGGTTTGACGTGACGATAAATTTGATGTTTTATTTCACTTTAAAAAGCTTCAACTGACAAACCCTCTCCACAAATTTGTCATCCTGACGAAGGAAGACCCGAGCGAAGGGAACTGGCGAAGCAATCGCATCTGAGGCTCAATTTTATTTCTTGCTGAACGAAATTTCCTGCTAGTGCAAAACACGATTAGAATTAATTTTTGGCTTTCGCCGAATAGATACAGGCCGCTCAAGTAGTAGATAGCGCAGGGTTTTGATTTGTCTTCGGTTGAAGTAGTACGTAAAAATTGTAGTTTTTACCATCGGCTGACGGCTAACGGCTGACGGCTGAAAGCTGACAGCTAAAATGCTATTGTTTAATAACCAGAGAATCAGTATTATTGTTAGTCATATTAAATCCCAAATTTATGAAACATTTCTACATACTACTTTTATCATTTTTTATTGGAAATAGCTTTGCGTAATCAGAGTTTCCTTATGATCTTGAATATTGCCGTCACTTAGGCATTTCAATTGAGACATCTGTTGCTTTAGATAATGG
>JBBSRP010000279.1:0-3032 GCA_038242935.1 Flavobacteriales bacterium | reverse complement strand
CTGACGCTTGGCTTCTTATCAAAGAGTTATAAAATTTTATAAAAATAGTTACAATCCGCATTTTTCTTTAGAGGAAATTGCGGATTTTTTTTTTGGGCGTGTCCCTTTGGGCCGGGCTTTCCACTCCCACTCTTTGTTGTAGCTTTTGCTCCGCAACGCCACAACAAAGGAGTTCCGCTACAAACGAAGTTCACTGAACTCCAATAAAAATAAAAGTACTGTGAAGTAATCCCTCACGCAGACTTGTGGTGGGATTGAAGTGAGGTGGTTGATTGGGCAATATTCCTAAGTCCGATCTATTTCTCAATACAGCTATAAGTTTACCGCAAGTTCGCAAAGTGAGAACGCAAAGTTTGCAAGCGTTTAGCGAAAAGACTCTATATCCTGCAAGGTTTTTTTTAACCTTGTAGGTATGTTCAAAGATTTTGGAAGCAGAAACACTTTAAAAATGCTATTAGATATCTGAACGTAAATTAATTCAAATGATTATTATTATTAATACCTACAAGGTTTTGGAAACCTTGCAGGAAAACTGAAAAGATTGCGTTTATTATTTGGTTTGCTTCGCCGTTCGCAAATGATCGGGTCAAAAACCATCCCTCACGCCAACCTGTGGTAGCATTGAAGTGAGGTGGTTGAAAGATGATTGTTTTTAAAATTATACTACCTAAAATTGGATAATCACAACCAGTCATTTCGACGAAGGAGAAATCACATAATATTGGATTTTAAACTGTTGTTTTACTTGAGTTGAATATTTAAGGTATATGTTTTCAATACTATAAGTATTCAAGGATATTTACAGCAATGGAAAGTTTGATATTAATGAGATGAGATTGAGCCGCAAATGTGATCTTTTTTCGTCAGGATGACAATTTTGTGGAGAAGTTTTGTGAAAAAGACATCCGAGTGCTATTTTCCAAGTTTGTTTGTATTGGCAGGAAATCTAATCTATACATAAATAAGAGCGAGCCGCAAATGCGATCCTTCCTTCGTCAGGATGACAAGTTGGTGGGGATAGTTTACGAGTAAAATTTTTTAATGGTATTTTTACCTAGAAAGAAATCTAAAAATCTTAAGAAATGAAGTTGAGCAGCAGATGAGATTGCTTCGTTCCTCGCAATGACCGTTTTGCGGTGATGGTTCGTGAGAGTAATTTGAAGTTGAACTTTTACAGAGTGTTTTGCTGAACAATGTTATTGCAAGAACTTTTCTAGCCCCGATTGCAGCGGCATCCTCTTTATGGTTGCGCGAAGCAGCAACTATAAAGAGATACAGCGGAAAGCGGGATAAAGCTCCAAAAAAATAGTATAATTCAATCGAAGACTGTATTTTAAATGGCAGTAACTTTAGCTAAATCTTCCTTAGATAAAATTTAAGTGGCGAATTTCTATTAATATTTTAAAGAAAAAAGCCTCCAGATTGTGAAGGCTCATTATTGAAAATTTTAAAAAATTAATAGCTGTATGTTACAGTTAGATATTCTGTGTGATTTGGACTGTTATCATCGAAAATGGCTGCCGAATTAACTTTGGTTGGATAACCATTTGAATTATAGACGAAAGAATTCATCATATAATTCTGATTCTCATTTTGCAAAACAATAGAAGTAACATTTTTTGCTCTTCCGTGCAATTCATAATCTCCTGTGATAGCTTCTGCAATTTCTGCGTATCCAGTTATATTTTTCATTGGACTGTTGTTGCTATCATAAGTATATAAATATGTATTTCCGCTCATAGATGTTATCTTTGAAATTTCTCCATTTGTATATGTAATTATTCTAATATCGCCTGGAATTGTTGTATTAGTTTTGGTTACAGTATTGTCGCTGTTGTAGGTGTACGTAGAAATTTCGTCATAAGAGTCAGCGAGGAATCTATGTCTGTACTCAGTTAGTTTGCCTGAAGGGTTATAAGCAAAATTCTCTCTAATATAAAGCTCACCATCAATGAAGTACTCAATTTTGGTAATTAAATCACCTGTATAAAAGTAATTAGTTACATCACCATCGGAATATTGTTCTTTAACCAACTTGTTTCCGTCGTAAATATAATCAATTGTGAAATTGAAACCCTCAGGATCTGCTTGCTGGTATACTGCTTTCTTGACTAATATATCTGTTGAAGGATTTTCGGTTGCTGGTCCATCATCATTACTTGAACAAGAGGAAATTGCGACGAAACTTATCGCGCTTAAAAATAAAAGAACTTTTTTCATAGTCGAGGTTTGTTTGGTTAACAGTTAATTAACATAACTTCAAATATAAATAATTTTAGAAAGCGACGGACATTTATTTTTGGTAGTCAAATCTGAAATGACAATTCTTAAAATTATCAAAGACAGTCCCTTTTTTGAACGCACAATACTATCTTTGTTAAAAAAAAGAATGCAAGCAAGAACACCCTCAGAATCTGCTACTATTGCGACTGATATCGTATTACCAAGTGAAACAAATCCGCTGAATAACCTTTTTGGAGGGGAACTTCTAGCTCGTATGGATAGAGCCGCAAGTATTGCTGCCCGTCGTCACGCAAGATGTATTGTGGTTACAGCATCTGTAAACCACGTAGCTTTTAACAAAGTGATTCCGTTGGGAACGGTGGTAACTATCGAAGCTAAGGTTTCTAGGAGCTTTAATACTTCAATGGAAATCTATATCGATGTTTGGATAGAAGATGTAACTTCTGGCGATAAAAGTAAGGCAAACGAAGCTATTTATACCTTTGTAGCGGTAGATGATTCGGGCACTCCAACCAAAGTCCCTGAACTTAAACCTGAAACGCCACTTGAAATCGAACGGTTTTCTGCGGCATTGCGTCGTAAACAATTGAGTCTAGTGCTTGCTGGAAAAATGAAACCACACGACGCGACGGAGTTGAAGGCGCTGTTTAATTAGTTTACGGTTGACAGTTTACAGTTTACAGCGGATGGTGAATAAGTTTACGGTTAACAGTTTGCAGTTTACAGCAGGTGGAAAATAAGGTTACGGTTGGCAGTTGACAGTTTGCAGTTTAAAGCGGATGGAAAAT
>JBBSRP010000278.1:0-3107 GCA_038242935.1 Flavobacteriales bacterium | reverse complement strand
TCGCTGGTATAATTCTCATAACTCTAAAAAGTTTTTCAATATTTGCTGTCCAATTGCTGCCGATTTCTCTGGGTGAAACTGAGTTGCATAAAAATTTTTTCTATTTAAAGCTGCGCTAAATGGCAGAATATAATCGTTGACCGCAATGGTTTCTTGACAAATTTCGGCGTAATAACTATGCACAAAATAGCAATTGTCTTCTACATTTATTTCATTGAATAATTCACCTTGAATTGAAGTAAAATTATTCCATCCCATTTGGGGCACTATTCCTAGAGGCGGAAATTTCAGCACATTTGTATTGAAGATTCCCAATCCTTGCGTCTCCCCTTCCTCAGAATAATTGCACATCAACTGCATTCCCAAGCAGATTCCCAAAACTGGCTGCGTCAATCCTTTTATAACCTTATCTAGACCTTTATCTCTAAGATATTTCATCGCCGAACTTGCTTCTCCAACTCCTGGGAAAATTACTTTTTCGGCAGTTTTTAAAATTTCAACATCGTCAGTAATTACAACCTCGTAACCAAGATTTTTTATTGCATTTTCTACCGAAGTTACATTGCCAGCATTGTATTTTAAAATTGCTATCATAGTGTTCCTTTGGTACTGGGAATGTTGAAGTTTTCTGTTTTTGCCACCGCCATTTTTAGCGCTTTCGCAAAAGCTTTAAAGATTGATTCAATCTTGTGGTGCTCATTGTCACCCTCAACTTTAATATTTAAATTGCATCTCGCTTGATCGCTAAAAGATTTAAAGAAGTGCGAAAATAATTCGGTTGGCATATCTCCAACTTTTTCTCTTTTGAAATCTGCGTCCCAAACCAGCCAAGGTCTTCCGCCGAAATCTATAGCAACTTGCGCAAGACAATCATCCATTGGCAACAGAAAACCATATCTTTCAATCGCTTTTTTTGTTCCTAAAGCTTGTAAAAAAGCATCTCCCAGAGCAATTGCTGTATCTTCGATTGTGTGGTGCTCATCAATTTGCAAATCACCATTAACTTTGATCTTTAAATCTAAATTTCCGTGTTTTGAAATCTGTTCTAGCATGTGGTCAAAAAATGGTAAACCTGTTTCAATTGATGACTTTCCACTTCCATCCAAATTTACTTCTATAGAAATATCGGTTTCCAAAGTTTTACGATTCACTTTTCCAATTCTCGGAATAGCTTTTAGATACTGATAAATTTCATTCCAATCCATCGTGGTTAAGGTAGCATTTTGACATTTATCATTACTAATAAAAATTGACTTAGATGCGAGATTTTCGGCAAGTTTTACATCTGTAGGTCTATCTCCAATTACGAAGGAGTTTGCAAGATCATAATTTCCGTAAATATATTTTCCTAGCAAGCCAGTTTCAGGTTTTCGAGTCGGCTTATTTTCGTATTCAAATGATGGATCAATATAGATGTCAGCGAAGTTTACACCTTCATTTTTCAAAGTTTGTATAATGAAATTTTGAACAGGCCAAAAAGTATCTTCTGGAAAAGAATCAGTTCCAAGTCCATCTTGATTACTCACCATCACCAGTTCGTAATTTAGTTCTTTCGCGATACGAGCGAGGTTTGAAATAGCATTTGGTAGAAATTCTAATTTCTCGAAACTATCAATCTGAAAATCTTCGGGCTCTTTGATAATCGTTCCATCGCGGTCTATAAATAATACTTTCTTAGTCATTTGAAATTAATTTTAGGGCATTCATTAATCTTAGGTTTTCATCTTGAGTTCCGACGGTAATTCGAATGCAGTTTTTCACTACTGAATCTCGGTTGCGAATAATAATTTGTTTCGAAATTAATTCAGAATAAATTTCGTTGGCGTTTTCTACTTCTACTAAAACAAAATTGGCATCTGAAGGATAAATTTTTTGAACTATTTTCAGTGTCTGAAGATCTTCGATAAGCTTTGACTTCTCTCCTAAAATCCTATCCACATTCTTCTGAAATCCTCCTTCGTCATTCAAGACTTGCAAAGCCACTTTCTGATTTACAGAACTTATATTATACGGTGATTTTACTTTTTTGTAATAGGAAAGAATTTCCTCGTTCATTACGGCAATTCCCAATCTAAGTCCTGCCAATCCCCACGCTTTACTTAGAGTTTGAGAGATTATTAAGTTAGGATAGTTTTCTAATTGCTTTATAAAGGACTCTTGCTCACTAAAATCAATATAAGCTTCATCAATAATTACAATTCCTTTGAAGTTTTTTAGAATAAAAATAATGACTTCAGCTTTTATTATATTTCCTGACGGATTATTGGGCGAACAAATGAAAATCAACTTTAAGTTTTCATCAGAAAAATACGGTTCAATTGTACTTCTATCGATTTGAAATTCTGCATTTAGCGGAAGCTTAATCAATTCAACTGAATTAATATTTGCCGAAACCTCATACATTCCGTAGGTTGGCGTAAAAGTCAAAGCCTTATCTTGATTTGGTTCGCAGAAGATTCTAAAAGCCAAATCGATGACTTCATCACTTCCATTTCCTAAAAATATTTTATTTGCATCGACTTTTTTAATTTCTGCCAAACGCTTTTTTAAATCGGTTTGTTCAGGATCTGGATATCGATTATAGATTCCAAAAGGATTTTCGTTCGCATCCAGAAAAATACCTTCTTTTCCAGTATATTCATCTCTTGCACTGGAATATGGAGCAAGATTGAGAATGTTTTTTCGAACTAGTTCTTGAATATTACTTTTCATCTTTAATCTTTTTAAGTCGGATGCTAACGGCATTCTTGTGAGCAAATAATTCTTCGGCTTCGGCCATTACTTCAATTGTTTTTCCAATATTTTGAAGTCCAACTTTTGATATTTTCTGAAATGTAATTTTCTTTACAAAGCTATCTAGCGAAACACCACTGTAACTTTTTGCATAACCGCTCGTTGGCAACGTATGATTGGTACCGCTCGCATAATCACCAGCACTTTCGCAACTATAATTCCCAAGGAAAACCGATCCGGCGTTTTGAATCTGAGTAGTATAACTTTCAGGATATTCAGTTGCCAAGATTAAGTGCTCTGGAGCGTAAACATTACTAAAATCTATACATTCTGAGATTGAGTTGAAAACAATCGAGAAACTGTTTGTCAAAGAC
>JBBSRP010000277.1:0-3176 GCA_038242935.1 Flavobacteriales bacterium | reverse complement strand
TCTAGTATTGGTACGATGCGCGTTACGGAACAAATTGATGCGCTAGAAGTAATGGGCGTTAACTCTCTTAACTATCTAGTCTTTCCAAAAATTATAGCGTTGCTATTATATCCTTTCCTTATCGGAATCAGTATGTTTCTAGGAATTTTCGGAGGATGGCTAGCAGCGGTTTATGGTGGTTTTGCTTCAAGTTCAGACTTTATAACTGGACTTCAGATGGATTTCGTGCCGTTTCATATCGCTTACGCCTTTATCAAAACATTTATATTCGCGCTATTACTAGCAACGATCCCATCTTTTCACGGTTATTATATGAAAGGTGGCGCACTTGAAGTTGGAAAAGCAAGTACAGTCGCTTTCGTTTGGACTGCTGTAAGTATCATTTTATTCAATTATATTTTAACTCAATTGCTCTTATCATGATAGAAGTAAAGAATTTAGAAAAGACATTTGGCGATAATCACGTATTAAAAGGAATTACAACCTCATTCGAACCTGGTAAGACCAACTTGATTATTGGTCAGAGTGGATCTGGTAAAACTGTTTTTCTTAAAACCTTATTAGGACTGCATACGCCTACAAAAGGAACTATTTCGTACAATGGCCGAGTATATTCTAGTTTAACTGAAGCAGAAAAGAGAGAAATCCGTACTGAAATTGGAATGGTATTTCAAGGAAGTGCTCTTTTTGATTCGATGACTGTTCAAGAAAATGTAGCCTTTCCACTCAAAATGTTTACCAAAAACACAAAAGCTCAGAATAAAGAAAGAGTTGATTTTGTTTTGAATAGAGTAAATCTCAACGACGCTCACGACCGATTGCCATCTGAAATTTCTGGTGGAATGCAGAAACGTGTAGCGATTGCTAGAGCAATTGTAAATCAGCCAAAATATCTTTTTTGTGATGAGCCCAACTCTGGATTAGATCCGAAAACCGCGATTTTGATTGACAACCTATTGAAAGAGATTACCGAAGAATATAATATTACAACCGTAATCAACACCCACGATATGAACTCGGTGATGGAGATTGGAGATAAAATTGTATTCTTAAAGGACGGCTTAGTTGCTTGGGAAGGTACGAAAGAAGAAGTCTTTAAAACCGATAATGAAGCAATTGTCGATTTTGTGTACTCTTCAGATTTATTCAAAAAAGTTCGTCAAGTGTACCAAAAGGATGCTTTATAAAAATTTAGGGAAGCAGCTGAATTAACTTTTTAATTTCCTGCTCTTTTGATTTTGGATAAATCAGCAATACTCCTGCTCTATCCACAATAATATAATCGTTAAGTCCATCGACAACAATCAACTTGTCAGAATCGGTCCGAATAATATTGTTCGTAGCATTTTCTAGATATACTCTTGCATTTACTATTGCGTTGTTGTTTTCGTCTTTTGGAAGTTTTTCGTGCAGCGATCCCCAGGTTCCTAAGTCATTCCAATCGAAAGTTGCAGGAAGCACATAGACATTTTCTGCTTGTTCCATCACTGCATAATCTATAGAAATGTTATCGGCTTTGGCGTAATTATCTTCAATCCATTTCCCTTCTTCAGAAGTATTGTAATCGCTATATCCTTGACGGAATAGTTGATTCATCGCTGGAGAAAATTTAGCGAAAGCGTCCAAAACTGTATTAACGTGCCAAATAAAAATTCCGCCGTTCCACAAGAAATTTCCTTTTTCTAGAAATACTTTTGCCGTTGCGTAATCTGGTTTTTCTCTAAACTGTTTCACTTGCTTTATCGCCGTTTCGTCGGTTTTATCATATTCGATATAACCGTAACCAGTATTTGGGAAAGTTGGCTGAATTCCCAAAGTTAGTAAGGCTGGGTGTGTATTACAAAAGTCAAAACATTGTTCAAGATTGCTCAAAAAAGCATTCTCATCTTCGATCCAATGATCGCTTGGAGCAACAACTACAAGAGCATTTGGATTTTGTTTCTGAATTTTTAGAGATGCGTACAAAATGCAAGGAGCTGTATTTCGCATTGCCGGTTCCAACAAAACCTGCTCTTCTGTAGCCTGAGGCAATTGTTCCAGAACAAGATCTTTGTAGCGTTCGTTGGTAAGAATTAGAATATTTTCGGCAGGAATAATTTTGGCTAATCTCGAAAAAGTTTTCTGAATAAGTGTTTCGCCAGATCCTAACATATCGTGAAATTGCTTCGGAAAAGTTGCGGTGCTTACAGGCCAGAATCGTGATCCAACTCCACCCGCCATTAATATTGCATAATAATTCTGATTCATAAAACTCTGTATTTTATTATCCTCCCCCCACCCCCCTCCGAAGGAGGGGAGAAGGAACTTTTACTTTATAGAAAATAATATTTTAAAATTGTTATTACTTCTCCCCTCCTCGGTTACTGAGCTTGTCGAAGCAGGCGGGAGGATCCGAAGATAGTATTTTAAACTTTGCCAGCAAGAATTTCTACCTCAGCATTTGGGTTAAAAAGGTACATTTTGCCAGTTGCGGTCTCTTTGCACTCAAATCTTTTGGTGCGCTGTGCTCCTTTGACAAAAATCCGTCCTTTTACTCTAAAAAATGTTCCGTACGGCAATTGAAAAATATAGTGATGATCGTCTTTCCGAACATCGTATTGCTTTAATGCCAGTGACAAGGTTGCATCGGTATCGCTACTTGCGGTGGGATTTTTGAAATGTCTTGCTAGCAATCCCAATAATTGATTCGGAAAAATTTCAGGTCGAATATAAGGCACCATCAACGTTTGAAACGAATGCTTCCACTCCCGCCCGTGCGGCTTGATTGTGCGCCCGTACCGAACACCCGCCACAAGATGGGCAATTTCGTGAATCAGCGTGATTAGAAAGCGATATTTGTTCAAACTTCCGTTGACCGTAATCTCGTGTTTGCCATTAAAATTCCTATAGTCCCCGTGCCGCGTCGCACGTTCATTCACAATTTTGAGATGAACGCCGTGAGCAACGATGAGTTCGCTCACCGGTTTTACAGCGTGTTCGGGAATATATTTAAGAAGAATTTCTTGCACTCAAGTAGAATTTTTGTTCTGAAAAATTACGCTTTCGCGGAATATATACTGGACGAATTACGGCGTTGTAGACGATACTTCCAAAACTTTCCCGTTGTAAAATTCATTTCCGGTCAACGTGAAATTCGAAATATACTCTGCCATTTTCGAAGCTGTAAGTGGCGCTTC
>JBBSRP010000276.1:0-3208 GCA_038242935.1 Flavobacteriales bacterium | reverse complement strand
TTTCAGCAAGTGATATTTTGAAGATCGAAGTAATTACCAATCCGCCAGCAAAATACGAAGCTTCGGGAAATGGAGGATTGATCAATATTATCTTGAAAAAAGGTGTTCAAGATTCTTGGAAGAACTCCACTACTCTATCCTATAATCAGAACCGTTACAAATTTACTACAATCACCAGTAATTTATTTTATAATAAAAACAAGCTTTCATTTTCTGGAAGTGTAAATGGAACCAAAGGAAGTGTTGAAAACTTGGAAGGTGTTTTAATTACTTATCCAACAAACGATTGGGATATTGACTTAGTTTCGGAAATAGGAAAAGATCAATTTTCGGGACGATTTCTGATTGATTACGCTCTTTCGGCAAAAACAACTATTGGTTTGCAGTATCTAGGAAATGCTACAAAGCCAAATATTATGGGCACAACAACTTCGTCCATCTTTATTAAGAACGGTGCTCTGGACAAAATTTTAATTAATAAAGGAGATAATATTGTAGATAATAAAAATCATAATCTGAATTTCCACGCGCTTACAAAACTAGATTCGTTAGGAAAAAACATTTCTTTTGATGCTGATTATTTTACTTTTAATTCAGAAAATAGCCGTGATTTTTTCACGGAGCAATTTAGTAATCTAGGTGATTCTCAAGGAATAAATTCAGCTGCTTTGAATATTGCGAATCAAGAGATTGAAAATTTTAGTTCGAAAATAGATATGGAGCTTCCGCTAAAAAAAATCACACTTTCTTATGGAGTAAAAGCGAGTTTCACGAAATCGATTAGTGATGTTTTGTACTATGACAAGCTTTCTGGCTCAGCGATTTTGGATTTGAATATTTCGAATCAATTTGACTATCAAGAAGATGTGTTCGCTGGTTATATTTCGGGAAATAGCAAGTTGAGCGATAAGCTAAAAATGCAATTTGGAATACGTCTAGAAAACACGAAAACGAAGGGAATTAATGCCGAAATGAATCAAGAGACAATCAATAAATACACAAAACTGTTTCCTACTCTTTACTTTTCGTATGCGAGAAATGAGGATAATACCTTTGGCTTTTCGTATGGAAGAAGAATTAGTAGACCAAACTTTAGAAATCTCAATCCATTTCGTTTCTATATAAATTCAAATAGCTATAGTGTTGGAAATCCTTTTTTGCAACCATCATTTTCTGACAATTTTGAGATCACTCATTTCTACAAAAAGACATTGAACACCGCTGTATTTATGAATATTACTACAGATGGATCTGGAATTATCTTTACTTCGGATGCTGTGGCGGAAACTCAGATTATAACTCGTGAGAACTATTATAAACAATATAATTATGGACTGACAGAGAGTTTTTCGTTTGATAAGATTTCCTGGTTTAAAAGTGATAATAGTATTAATGTTTTGGGATATTACACTCAATTTAGTAAGAACTTTGGAGCGGAACCCAAAAATGGCGTTCAGGTTTATGTGACGTCTAATAATACTTTCACCTTGAGTGAGAAAACCAAACTTCAAGTAAATTCTTATTACAGTTCGCAGCACAATAGAGGATTGTATAGCGTTGGCGAAATGTTTGACTTGTCTTTTGGTTTGCAACATAGCTTTAAAAATAATTTAAAAGTATCGGTGTTAATAAGTGATGTTTTTAATACTGCTAGCTTAAACAATTATATTTCTACCGTAGATGGGATTGAGCAAGTGTACAGACAAAATGAAAGTTCTAGAAACGAGAGAATTTCGTTAACTTATAATTTTGGTAATAAAAAAGTAAATGTAAAAAACAGAAATTTTGGAAATGATGCAGAGCAAAAGAGAAGTAATTAGAATTAGATTATTTTGCTTTTTAGCCCATTTTGACCAATTTTTTTCTGCTTTTAAACTTTTCATTACGGTAGACGAATTCACGTTTTTCCTAAATAATTCCTAAATGAGAAAAGCCATCGCACTGAAATCTGTAAATTCAATTTTAAAAAAAGAAAGAGATATGAAAAAGCAAACGATTTTAATTACTGGCGCAGGTTCGGGTTTAGGAAAAGGAACCGCGATTGGATTGGCAGAAGAAGGACATAAAGTTATTGCAGCGGTGCATACTTGGGAGCAGATGTCAAGATTTATTGAAGATCTGAAAGATGCAAAATATAAAGATAATATTGAGTTGATCAAACTTGATATTTTGGATTATTTGGATTGCGAAAAAGCGTATAAATACGATATTGACATTTTGGTCAATAATGCTGGTATCGGTCATACTGGGCCGTTGGCAGAAATTCCTGTCGATCTTATGAGGGATGTTATGGAAACAAATGCATTTTCGCCATTGGAATTTTCACAGCCATTTATCAAGAAAATGGTAAAAAAAGGAAAAGGCAAAGTGGTATTTGTTTCTTCGGTAGCTGGACTTACTACAGGTGCTTTTTTAGGGCCTTATAATGCGTCGAAACATGCCCTTGAAGCAATTGTTCAATGTTTGAGAGATGAGTTGCAGCCCTTTGGAGTTACTGTAGCTACAATTAATCCAGGACCATATAAAACTGGATTTAATGATAGAATGTATGACAGTTATAAGCAATGGTTTGACGAGGACGAGAATTTTACGTCTAAAAAAGATATTGAAAAAGCAGCAAGTGGAATGGCGAATAAGCAATTTGATCCACAGGGAATGATTGACAAAATGGTCGAAGTTATTCCGATGAAAGAGCACACTTTCCGAACTGTTTTTCCAGAAGCGATTATACCGGTGTGTCAGGAATATCAGAACCGACAGTATGAAATTATGACTGATAAAATTGATAAATCAAAAAAGTAGAATTTCTATTTTCAAATATTTAAAATGAATCTCCAGAGACTTTCTGGGGATTTTTTTATTTTTAAAAACATTTCAATTTTTTATTTTTTAGTGTTGCGTGTAAGCAAAATTAAAAAGCTATACATCTAATAAAAAAATATATAGAGTATGGAATAACGATACTTGCTCTATGGTTCTACTAAAAACAAATCATCATTTTTGAAATCCTCATTTCTACGAACTGTGTGAGGGATAAAAGCGGCATCCTTTTTTGTGAGCTTGCGAATGCAAAGCTCACGAAAAAGATACAGCGGAGAGCCCGGCGTATTTCCTGCTCCTTAGACGCAGGAAATACGGCACACCCTAACGAAAAACATCGTTCGTAAAGAAAATTCGTATAGAAATGTAATATTCTTGTACATTATTT
>JBBSRP010000275.1:0-3249 GCA_038242935.1 Flavobacteriales bacterium | reverse complement strand
CCGAAATTGTGAAATAATTTAGGATGTCGATTTTCCTCCTTTAAGAACAAGATTTATTGAATAAATTGGTTCCACCCTGAATACAAAAACCCCGTAAATCATAAGATTTACGGGGTTTTACGATGAATTGTTAGTTCATTCCGCGGAGAAAGAGGGATTCGAACTATCCTCTTAAAACGCTGTGATACGGCGACTTTATAAAACTCTTTTCAGAAGGGTAACCGAATAGGTAACCGAACTGACTACGTAGGTAACTCATTAATTAGTAAGCAGTAAAGATACAATATTAGTAGCATTAAATTGCATTTTCGAGATTTTTACCACGCCAAATATTGAAGTGGTTCGCCAGAAAATTCAAGATTTCCGATGATTCCATTTGAAATATAGTCACTACTTTTTAATGCGATACCTAAACAAAATTTGAATATGCTTAGACTATTTTTTATGTAGATTTAAAAACATATTTCATTACGGAAAAAGAATAAAAGTCACTTGCTAAAGCTGGAGAATATTCCACCCGTATTGTTGCGGAACTGATCATAAATTATGATCGGAGATACCTACTCATATGAGGTGAACGATTAAGGATTTGATGTTTAGAGTTCTTCTTTAACAATTACTTCAGCTGCGGATATGATTGCTTACCTGCTCATATTTGAGTCCAGTATACGTACAGAATTCCTCTACCGATACAACTTCGGTTTCTTTCTTATTCAAAGCTGCGCGGATCCGATGAATATAGCGGATGCTTTGCCGGTAGCTAAGACCCATAATGCATTGTACATCTTTTGGGTAGATGCACAATCTGATGATTTCTGTTTTCATAAGTCTCTCATACATTAACTATGCCTTTACCTAGGCTTTCTATAACCTAAGATAGTAAATACCTTCCTAATTGGTTAAAAGCAATTTGAGTTAAAAATAATCATTATTTGATACAAAGTTCGGTGGAATAATTTGTTTTTGCTTTGTTCTGCTATGTGACAAAAATACCATCGTAGGACAAATATTCCAAAGAGGTCTATCTGGAACATTGGAAGTACTGGATTTCGAAATGGAATGAGAATATTTGTCCTGTATTTCGCTCATTACATCGTTGCAACGGAATTAAAAATGGGTAGGAAGATGAAAGAGAGTATTAATTCAAAATGTAGAAATCATGGCTAGACAGACTGGCATTATCAAAATAAAAGGTACTATTGGCGGTATGACCTTTTATAAAACTTCCGCAGATGGACATCTTGTCCGCGAAAAAGGTGGAATTGAGAAAAGTAGAATTATGAGTGATCCTGCTTTCCAACGAACTCGCGAAAACGGTTCGGAGTTTGGGCGCGCTGGAAAGGCAGGGAAAATTCTGAGAACGGCAATTAGACCTTTGCTGCTGAATTCGGCAGATACTAGAATGGTGAGCCGATTGACTCAGAAAATGGTCAAAGTGATTCAAGCAGATCAAGTGAACGATCGTGGCTTGCGAAATGTGATTGATGGTGAAGCGGAACTGCTTACTGGTTTTGAATTCAATCTGCGAGGAAAGCTTGGTTCATCTTTGTATGCACCGTTTAATGCTACCATCGACAGACCTGGGGGAGGTATTAAGATTAGTATTCCACCATTTGTACCTGCTAATATGTTGGCTGCACCAACTGGTACAACTCATTATAAAGTTATTTCAGCTGGTGTTGAAGTGGACTTTGAAAACGAAACCTATGTTGTTGCAAATGATGAGAGTGCGATTTTGCCTTGGGATTCAACAATGTCCGCAGCCATCGATCACTTAAATGCAGTGACTCCAGCAAGTGTTAATCCACTATTTGCGGTTCTTGGAATTGAATTTTTCCAAGAAGTAAATGGATCTATGTATCCGTTGAAAAACGGAGCTTTTAATCCTTTGTCAATTGCACTGGTAAACGGATTATAAAATGGTCCTCGAGCTCAAAAGAAATTACTTTCCTGAAGGAACCAACGGTACTCTAAAATGCGATGGCAAGTTTATTTGTTTTACAATCGAACTTCCTTGGAGAAATAATGAAAGACGTATTTCGTGCATTCCGGAAGGGAAGTATTTTATCATAAAGCGCAACAGCCAGAAATTCAAATCACACTTTATTCTGTTGGGTGTTCCAAATAGATCTCTGATCTTAATTCATCCTGCAAATAATGCTATGAAGGAACTAAATGGCTGCATTGCGCCGGTGACAAAACTTTCAGGACCTGGAATGGGTCTTTTTTCGAGAGCTGCTTTTTTAAGATTGAAAAGTGTTTTGGAAAATTCGCTTGAGCAAAATGAAGAAGTAGTTTTAAATATTAATCACTAATAAATTTTTTATGGACTTTATAGAAAGAGCTCAGGCTCCCACTCCGAAATTTTTTAAAATATTGCGCACTATTGGACTTGCCTTATTGGCAGTTAGTGGCGCAATTTTGACCGCTCCAGTAGCACTGCCAGTTGTAGTTGTTACCATTGCGGGCTATACTGCAGTTGCCGGAGGCGTTTTATCTGCGGTAAGTCAGGTGACTGTTGATGATAGTAAAAAGGAAGGCGCTGCAGAAAAAGAGAAGCTGCCCGATGGACAGTAACACTACTTTATGGACCGGAACCGCAGCGGGAACTTTTTTGAGTGTTTTACCCAATTTGCATTCGGAAGATATTGTAAAAACAATTATCTTAGCTACTGTAGGAGCGATTGTAAGTTTTGTAGTTTCAATACTGATAAAACTGCTCAAAAGAACAAAAAAGAAAGTTCGGTTTTGATTGGTAACCTTATCCGGATTTAATTTGAAAAGCCTGATTCGAAAGAGTCAGGCTTTTTTTAATTTATAATTACATAGTCTATTCTTTTACAATTCTTATTGTCTTTACAGCACCATTGTCATCTTCAATTGTAAAAAAATACAAGCCTTTAGAGTAATTTGACATATCAACCCTATCCAAATTTCTCTTTACGGTTAGAGTTTTTCCAGTGACATCAGTAATTATTAAATTTGTGACTATTTTATTTATATATAAAATATTAGTTACAGGGTTTGGAGACAGTATAATCTCGCTTTTCATCAATGCATTATCATTAACTGATAAATAAGAATCTCCAACTAATCTAATGGCTGAGAAAGACGATATACTTTTATAATTAAAAAAACTTCCACCAATCCAAATTCGATTGTTTGAGTCAAAAGAAATGCAATTAACACTTCCTTCGCCAAAACCTCCAGCCCAAAGACCTAGCCCGCCATAGATATCAAAGGTGGTAT
>JBBSRP010000274.1:0-3255 GCA_038242935.1 Flavobacteriales bacterium | reverse complement strand
TTTTATGGTTTTAAAGCCGATGAGATTCTTGCTAAGAATAACCCTTTTTTAGATTTAGAAGTTGATCCAAAATTAGGATGGGCATTGCGAAATATCGATGATTTTCCAGTCAATATTCAATCCGCTGCTTTAGAAACAATTTTGCGAGTTCCTGGGATCGGGGTAAAATCAGCTTATAAAATCGTGAATGCTCGTAAATTTCAAAATCTTACCTTAGAGCATCTCAAGAAAATGGGAGTTGCTACCAATCGCGCTAAGTATTTTGTTACGGTTGCCAATTTCAATAAAGATTTGATTCACCTCGATTCAGTTCACCTTAAGACGCTAATTGTCGGCGATACCAAAAGCAAGTTCGAAAATCCTTTTAGCAATCAAACTTCTCTGTTAAATGACGATACTTTTTTACGATAGTACTTTTGATGGATTTCTGACTGCCGTATTTGAAGTTTTCGAATTCCAGTATGAAGACGTTCAAATTGTTCACGCGGATACTTTTCAGAATTCCTTTTTTGCAGAGCCAATTCAGATTATCACCAATCAAGAAAAAGCCGAAAGAGTTTTAAAACGCCTCGAAAAGCAGTTAGAAAAAAGTGGAGTTCAAGATATTTTATATGCATTTCTATCCGAAGATCCAACTCGCGAAAGTATTCTGCTGCAAACAATTTCCTACGCTATCGATAATCCTGGCAAAAATATTTTAAAGGATTATTCCACTTCCTACGTTTTACAATTATCCAAACTTGTAAAAAGTGTGAACCGCGAACGCCATCGAATGAAAGCCTTTATCCGATTCGAACTTCTCAAAGATGGAATTTATTTCGCCTAAATTTTTCCTGATTTTGATGTTCTGACTTTAATAATCACTCACTTTAAAAACCGATATCAAGATCAGAAATGGTTGATTTACGATGGGAAGAGAGGTTATGGAGTTTATTACGATCTCGAAACTGTCGAAATCATTTCTTTTGATCAAGAAGCTCAGGATAATTTAAAAAACAAAGACAATCTATTTGACGCCAAAGAAATAGAATATCAAAAACTTTGGATCGAATATTTTGACCATACCAATATTAAGGAGCGCAAAAATACCATACTTCACGTTCAACACGTTCCCAAGCGCTATTGGAAATACCTGACCGAGAAGAAAATACTTTAGAAAGAAAATTTAATATCGTAATTTTGCCGAATGATTAAAATTGGCAACATACAATTACCAGAATTTCCTTTACTACTTGCTCCAATGGAGGATGTAAGTGATCCACCTTTCCGAAGACTTTGCAAACAGCACGGTGCCGATTTGATGTATAGTGAGTTTATATCTTCAGAAGGACTAATTCGTGATGCCATCAAAAGCAGGCAGAAGCTTGATATTTTTGACTACGAGCGACCTGTGGGAATTCAGATTTTTGGCGGAGATGAAGAGGCAATGGCAATGTCCGCGCGAATCGTCGAAACGGTGAATCCAGATTTAATTGATATCAACTTTGGTTGTCCAGTAAAGAAAGTAGTGTGCAAAGGTGCAGGTGCTGCAGTATTAAAAGATGTAGATTTGATGGTGCGACTTACAAAAGCGGTTATCAAAAGCACGAAGTTGCCAGTTACTGTAAAGACGCGTTTGGGTTGGGATGATAACTCAATTAACATTCACGAAGTTGCCGAAAGATTGCAAGATATTGGTGTTCAGGCATTGTCCATCCACGGACGTACGCGAGCGCAACTTTATAAAGGTGAGGCAAATTGGGGACCTATTGCCGAAGTAAAAAACAATCCTAGAATTACAATGCCAATCTTTGGGAATGGCGATATCAATTCTCCCGAAAAAGCTTTGGAATATAAAAACCGCTATGGCATCGACGGAATTATGGTTGGTCGCGCCGCAATTGGATATCCTTGGATTTTCAACGAAATCAAACATTATTTCAAGACTGGCGAAAATCTTCCTCAACCTACAATTGCTGATCGTGTGCTTGCCGCCAAATCGCATCTTGAATGGGCAATAGAATGGAAAGGACTTCACGTGGGAATTGTCGAGATGCGTCGTCATTATACAAACTACTTCAAAGGAATTCCAGGTTTCAAGCCATACAGACAAGTATTGGTTACTAGCGATAGTGCCGACGAATTATACGAAACCTTTAATCTGATAACTGAGGTATACGAAGAATTTCAGTTTTCTTAATTTCGCATAAGCGTAATTTTTAGAATGAAGTGATTTTAGTAGTTTATGCTTTTTCTTTTGGCGAAAGCCAATATTTTCGATAAATAGTACTTTAGCCATTCTTCAAGTTTTATAGTTAGGATGAATTATCTGACAACTTCGAAAGAGTTTAAATCGTAATATGCTCCAAAATTTCAGTTTCTTTCGAAGTTTAGCATGCTTAAATTTAAAGGAAATGTTCTTAGAATTTGTCTCCCTTTTTTCTCTCGGCAAAAGCCAAAAAACTTTTCTCAAAATAAAACTTTAAATGCTCTAGAGGAGTAGTTTTGAAAGCGAATTAACTGATAACTTCGGAAGAGTTCAAATCGTAGTATTCTCTGAAATTCCAGTTTTTGAAATTCCAGTTTCTTTCGAAGTTTAGAATGCTTAAATTTAAAGGAAATATTCTTAGAATTTGTCTTCCTTTTTCCTTTCGGCGTAAGCCAAAAAATCTTTATTTTACTGCTCTAAAAGACGTTTGCTAACTCTCGAAGAAGCGATAAGTGATGCCACAAATCCAAGAACGATGATGGTTGCGAAAACTATTAGCATATTTTCTAGCGAAAAAACCACTGGATAGGCGAGGGTGGAAGTAATGACGTTTGCGGTAGTACGCTTTACTTTCTTATAGACTTAAATAAAATTTCAGGATTTTGTCGGTTATCCCAAAATGAAGTTATTACAATTCTAGTAAACTTGTTTTTATAATAAATGCTGAAATTACCCATTGCTGCCTCTCTCGTATCTAAATGGTTTGTTGCTTTTCCAGCTTCAGGATAATTAGAAATTAGTTTGACACGTTCGTTTATTAAGATAATAAGCTTTTCGGAATATGCAGTTGATTTATTGCGAATTGTCCAATATTTTAAAATTTCTCGCCGCTGCCTAATCGCAGTTTCGGGTCCAAACTACAGACTTTTTAGCCATTCTAAATCCATTTTATCTAATTCAGCTTGTGGCACAATTCGATTATTCTTAAGGCCATCTTCGCTCATATTTAACATTAATAATTGAGTTTCGGAAAGTTGAATAACTTCTTGGTCAACATTAATAGTGCT
>JBBSRP010000273.1:0-3347 GCA_038242935.1 Flavobacteriales bacterium | reverse complement strand
GAGAATAATCGGTAGAAAAATTATTTTAAAACTTCAGAAGAAAAACATCGGTAACAAAAAGCTATGTTTTGAAATTGATAAATTGCTGTCAGATCTGGAAAATTTCCATCCTCGCAGTTCAACTATTTCAGAAGTCAGAGCTGATGCTGATTTAGTTCATAATGATGGGTTTTACTTTTTCGATATAAACATACATCGAACATTAGTATTGATAGAGATCGATGATGATGGCGAAGCCACTATCCTCTGGGCAGGAACGCATCAAGAATATGAGAAGATTTTCAAAAACAATAAAGCAACCATAGAAAAATGGCTTCGTAAATATAATTTTATAGAATAATGAAAACACATTTCGATATAGAAGCTATTGTAAAAAACGGCATAATCTCAAATGAATTGGATTATGACCGAGCGCTTATTGCTGATAGAAAATTACGTATACTAGCAAGAGAAGATAACCATTTCAAAAATTTAAGATCTAATTTACGAGATCTTATTGAGCAATACGAAAAGTTACATTGGAGTAATGTCGAGCAAATTAATGATGAGAAGTTAGTAGTAAGCGATAAATCAGAAGAAACTGCAGAATCTGAGAGAGTGTTTCTAGAAAATCGCAAGCAAGCGATTAAGAAGAAGCTGAGGGAATTTGATTTAACTCAAGTGAATCTAGCTTCACTTTTAGGTCATAAAAGTAAGACCCATATGTCTGAACTTATAAATGGAATTAAACCATTTGCACTAAAGGATTTGATTATTATAAATCGACTTTTGGAAATTGAAATTTCAGTCTTATTACCTGTATTTCTTACACAAGAGGAATCAAATCGAGTAAAGCAGGCTGTGCTAAAATTAGATAAACAGAAGTTGCAGAAAATGAATATCGATTATTTTCGTCAATCGGAAAAGAAATAGTTTTAACGCGTTTCTGTTAAGTCATTAAGTCAGTTCATCACTACAAATCCAACGACAACTTAAGCTGTCCGTCCAACCCTTCACGAATGATTCGCATTAAGGTTGAAAGACGGATATCACTTGCATCATTCTCAATTCGAGAAATATAACTTTTAGTAGTTCCAACTTTATCCGCTAATTGTTGCTGCGTTAAGTTTCTACTTTTTCTGGCTTCCTGAATCAAAACTCCAATTTTAAAAACTTCAAAATCTTCTTGAAATTTCTCTCTAGTTGAAGTTCCGCTATTACCATATTTTGTATCCAAATGGTCATCCCAAGTAGTAATATAATCGTTGGTTGTCATAGTAAAAAATTTACGATTATAAGTTAGCTGCTAACAGCATTCCATACGTCACTGCAAGCTAAAGGCTGATTGCTGACAGCTAAAAGCTCTCCACTTATTTCCACAAATCCTCATAGTCAAAATCCACTTCGCAGTTTTTGTCTATTTTGAAAGTATTTTTGTCAACTTGCTTGTAGAGATTATCAATTAATTCAAAAGCCTCGACAGTCTCTTTATTACAATCAACCATCAAATAAAACTTGACTCCTTGCTCTCTGTATAAATCGAATTTTACAACCCGGTCAGTTCGTAAATTATGTGGGGAAAGTATTTCTATAACTAAAACTGGGGGAAAGTTTAAGTATTCTCCTTCTGATTCGCCACATACAATCATAATATCTGGTCGAACAATGGTTTCGTCAGTAATTTTCCAATCTAGTTCTTGGAATAAAACGCAGCTGCAATTTTCTCGATCATTATCCAAAGATTTAATACCTTGGTAGATCAATCTCGCCTGTGTCTTACTGCGCTTATCCGAAGAAAATTGAATCGGCTGAATAGGAAATCCTTCAATTAATTCCCAATCATCTTTCCAATTTTTATAATCTCGATATGTATATCCGGAAAAATTAAATCTAGTTCTCATAATCGATTGTTTTCACAAATTTTACAAAAAAAAGGGAAGTTAAATTAGTTTACAGTTAACAGCAAACAGCTTGTTTTCTCCTAACATTGACTTCTGCGCTGTTTTGAAATGACGAAATCATAGCTTAGTAAAAATTGAGTTAAGCTTGCATCTAGATAAAAATTGTTAGCAATTTTTGAAGGAAATTAATTAAATTCCCATTCAGCTTCTCCTTAATCGCTTCCACCGCAAGTCCAACGTTAAAAGTTGATAGCAAATAAAGACAACTCCAGATAAAATTATCCAAAGTTGTCTTTATTTTAATCAACACAGCAAACTATTTTCCGTCAAAAAACTGTTAACTGAAAACCGTAAACTGTCAACTACCTTACTTCTCCCTAATATAAACATCAATCGGAACACCAGAAAAATCCCAATTGTCGCGAATTTTGTTTTCAAGGAAACGTTTGTACGGTTCTTTGACGTACTGCGGTAAATTTGCGAAAAATACAAATTGTGGCGTCGCAGTAGGCAATTGCATACAATATTTAATTTTCACATACTTCCCTTTCAATGCTGGCGGCGGATTACTTTCGATAATCTTAAGCATATAATCATTGAATTTCGAGGTCGGAATACGTTGTTTTCTAGCTTCAAAAACCTCAACTGTAGCCTCAAGAGCTTTCAGCAAGCGTTGTTTTGTAAGAGCAGAAACAAACAAAATTGGCACATCCGTAAATGGCATCAATTCCTCTTTAATTTTATTTTCGTAGTCTCTGGTTGTCATCGTTTCCTTCTCAACAAGATCCCATTTATTGACAAGAATCACCACACCTTTTCTGTTTTTCTCAGCAAGCCAAAATATACTCTGATCCTGACCTTCAAATCCACGAGTGGCGTCAATCACAAGAATACAAACATCTGCGTGCTCAATTGCACGTACAGATCGCATTACAGAATAAAACTCTAAATCCTCTTTTACCTTGGCTTTTCTACGAATTCCCGCAGTATCCACAAGGTTAAATTCAAATCCAAAACGGTCAAATTTAGTATCAATAGAGTCGCGAGTTGTACCCGCAATATCTGTTACAATGTATCTTTCCTGCCCAATTAAAGCATTTATAAAGCTAGATTTTCCTGCATTTGGTCGCCCAACAACAGCAAATCTTGGCAAATCAGCGTCTGTATCTTCCTCTTCAGGTTTCCCCGGAAACGCATTTACAACCGCATCAAGCAAGTCGCCCGTACCAGATCCTGAAATACTAGCAAACGTGAAATAATCACCTAGTCCAAGGTTATAAAACTCCATTGCATCTTTTTCACGCATCGAGTTATCGACCTTATTTACAGCAAGAATTACTGGTTTTGTTACTTTGCGTAGCAGTCTTGCAACAGTATCATCCATCGGAGTAATACCCTCTTCAACGTCTACTACAAAGATTATTACATCAGCCTCATCAATTGCTAACTCTACTTGTTTTCTGATTT
>JBBSRP010000272.1:0-3357 GCA_038242935.1 Flavobacteriales bacterium | reverse complement strand
ACTGAATTGCTAGCTCATCTAGAAGATGCTCGTGACCCAAAAAAAGGAATGGCAAATGCTTTAAAACCTTTGCCGCCAAGTCCAAGCGGAGATTTTGAAGAAATATATAAAGATGCTGATGTAAAATATGCTGGCGAATTTATCCACGGTGCCGAGCATCATAATCCTTTAGAACTTTTTGCTACCACCACCGTTTATGAAGGCGATGGCAAATTAACCGTTTACGATAAGACACAAGGCACCAATAACTGTCAAATTTATATAGCAAATGTTTTTGGTCTTCATTATAAAGATGTACGAGTACATTCACCCTTTGTAGGTGGAGTTTTTGGTTCTGGTTTAAGACCTCAGTATCAACTGTTTCTTTGCGTAATGGCATCTTTGGAACTCAAACGAAATGTAAGAGTTACAATGGATCGAGCCCAAATGTTCACTTTTGGACATAGACCACAAACCATACAGAAAACACAATTTGGTGCTACTTCCAGTGGTGCAGTTACAGCCATTAATCATAATGCTATAGCGGAAACTTCACAATTTGAGGATTATACCGAAGTTGTAGTTAACTGGGCTAATATACTTTACCCTGCTAAAAACGCCCTTTTGAAGTATAAATTAGTTCCTTTGGATGTGTTTACACCTATAGATATGCGTGCACCAGGTGGAAGCACTGGCTTACATGCCATTGAAGCTACGATGGACGCGCTATCTTATAAATTGAATATTGACCCAATGGAATTTCGCTTGCTCAACTATTCTGAAAAGGATGTGAGTGCAGACAAACCCTTTTCTAGCAAGGAATTAAGAGAATGTTATCTTCAAGGTGCCGAGAGATTTGGTTGGGCAGATAGAAAGTCCGAACCTCGAACTACTAAGCGCGGAAACCGGTTAGTAGGAACTGGTATGAGTACTGGTATTTGGGATGTTATCGCACTTCCTGCCAATGCAAAAGCCAGAATTAATAAGAAAGGAAAATTGAAAGTAAAAAGTGCGGTAACCGATATTGGCACTGGAACATTAACTGTAATGACGCAGATTGCTGCAGAAACAATAGGTCTTCATATTAAGGATGTAACTTTTGAATATGGCGACAGCAAAATGCCAATGTCACCAATTCAAGGAGGTTCTTATACTACTGGTGTAGTGGGTTCAGCTGTTAAAGCTGTTTGTGAATCTCTTAAGAAAAAAATCTACAAAAAAGCTAAGAAGATGGACGACTCTCCTTTTAAAAACGTAGATATGGAAGATGTTGTTTTTGAGGATGGGAAAATTTATTTGAAAGATGACAAAAACAGTTCGGTATCTTTTCAGCAGGTAATAGCTGATAATGATGGAAAAAAAATAAAAGCATCAAAAAGTAACATTCCGAACGTATTTAAATTAAAGCAATATACTCGTGCAGCTCATAGCGCTGCTTTTGTAGAAGTTGAAGTAGATGAACAATTGGGAATTGTAAATGTAACACGCGCAGTAACAGCTGTAGCTGCTGGAAAAATTATCAATCCCAAAACAGCGCGAAGTCAAATTTTAGGCGGAATGATTTGGGGAATTAGTAAAGCTTTGCGAGAGGAAACCTTAATTGACCATAATTTGGGAAAGTATATGAATACCAATTTAGCCGAATATCATATTCCTGTTCACGCTGATATTCACGAACTGGATGTAATATTTGTGGATGAAAAAGATGAAATCATCAATGAGCTAGGTTGTAAAGGTGTAGGTGAAATAGGACATGTTTCTATGGCTCCCGCCATTGCTAATGCAATTTTTCATGCGACGGGAAAAAGAATAAATAAGTTTCCTATCCATTTTGATACATTGTTGTAATCTTAATATGTGGGTGAAATAGTTTTAGAACATCAACGATTTAATTTTATAAATCATTAATTATAAATATAGCAATTCCTGTCATCTTGTTTTTGACAATAACTGCGATTTCGAACGTAACAATAAACGAAATTCATGACAGAAAAGATGTAGCACAGAGTAATAGTATGAAGTACTCAAACAGATTGTTACAGACTAAATAACGCTCCAAATGATAATAGCAGGTAAAATTAATACTTCAAAAGTATAGATTGAAATAGAGTTTGGGAAGCTTCCAGACTTTTTTGGGGACAAGCGGAAAAGTGAGTAACTTTTTCTGCTTAATGAAGATGACTGTGTTGAGTGGGATTAATATTCAACACGGAAATTGCACCTAAATTTAATAATATCTCAAAAATTTGATAGCGTTTTATATCAAAAGATATTAGGTAGAATAAATAAAATTACTATTTTAAAATCGCATTATTCTGAAAAATGTCTAGTCCTAAATAGGCGATACAGATTATTAGACAAAAATATTTAAAAAAACACTTGCAAAATTATTTTTGCAAGTGTTTTTTTGTTTTATAGGTTCTCATTTTAATTGTGTTCTGTAAATGCATTTGGTTTGGAGTTAGCATATAGTTAGAATAATGTGGTCGTAGTTCATTGTAAGTGTCAATTGACTCCTTAACCAGGCTCTTCATTAGATTTAATTTTAGATTGTATTTGTCAATCATAAATTCCTGTTTTAATATCCCATTGATTCTTTCGGCCACTGCGTTTTCGTACGGATCTGAGTTCTGTGTCATACTAGCTACTATTCCATTTTTTCGTAAGATCTTTTGATAATCCTTTGCGCAATATTGTAAGCCTCTATCCGAGTGATGAATTAGTGGAACCTGCTTACTTTTTCTTTGTTTAAGAGCCATTCTCAATGCTAATGCGCTGCTTTCAGTATTCATATTATTGGCAACGTAGTGTCCCATAATCTTCTTAGAATATGCATCGGTAATGATGCTTAAATAACAAGGATTTTCTCTTCTGCCTATGTAGGTTATATCAGAGACCCATACTTGATCAGGTCTGTTTATTTCTAAACCAAGGACTTGATTTTTATGTTTTCTAAAGTGATGATGTGAGTTAGTTGTGATGTGATAGCTGCGTTTAGGCTGGATTAGTAAGTGATTAGCCCTTAATATATTAAATAACTTATCCCTGCCTATTTTTAATGGTTTCAATTGATCCTTTAAAAGATGGTACGATTTCTTTGCACCAAGTCTGGGCATAGATTTCCTAATATCTAGAACCATCGATACAACTTCAATTGCTTTAGACTCTTTTGCGGACTTTCTTTTAATATTTCGATAATAAACCTGTCTGTCTACCCCGAACAAATTACAGGCGAACACTACTGTTTGGTGTTCTTGGACTTTAAAATTGTCGATTGTTCGGGTGAGGAGTTTTTTCGTATATCAATTTTATATTCTTTCTCAGCGAGATCAATCATCATATCGAAAATGATTGCTTTTTTATCTGCAACAAAAGCTT
>JBBSRP010000271.1:0-3379 GCA_038242935.1 Flavobacteriales bacterium | reverse complement strand
TATGAAAAATTGTTTTCCGAAAAATTAATCTCAGGTTGGATTTTATCGACTATAATTTTAATTGTCGTGGCGTAGCAAATTTTGCATTTTATATGGGTCGTCCCCACGGGACTTGAACGGCTTGTCATTTTTTTATAAACCCACGGTTGAAACCGTGGGCTACAATAATGATCGTCCCGATGGGACTGAGCGAAAAAGACAACGTCGACTTACTCCTTAATATGCATAACAAATAAATGTATTCAAAACCATTTAAAATATCGTGGCGTCACAAATTTTGCCTTTTGTATGGGCCGTCCCCACGGGACTTGAACGGCTCATCAATTTTAATAAACCCGCAGTTGAAACTCCGGGCTACAATAAGGGTCGTCCCGATGGGACTGAGGATTGCGAAATAGTAAATCAACTCACTCCTTATATATAGGATAGAATAATGCATTATAAAACTTGAATACAATTGACAATGGAAATTGAAAATCATCAAAATAAAATCATACAGTGATGTTACATCAATAGGATTGGGCTTTAGCCCATTCAGCAAAATCCCCCCTTTCAAAAAAATACCCATTCAATAGATATTGATGTTCATGAAAAATTGAAATTTGAAAACCAATCATCTTGTAACTTTCAATGCCCAGCCCTGATAGTAGCGGAAATCCCGGCGTGGGGATTTGCCTTTTGGTAGCAGCGGCGGGAAAGAGCGACCAAAGGAAGCTCCTTGCCTGCCACTGCTACGGCAAATGCCCGCGGCGGATTGTAGAGAATAGCGGGAATAGCTGCCAAATAAAAAATCACGAAAAACGTATTGCCTGAACGGGGGAAATTTTTGTGATGATGTAACTGGGAATCAGTAAAACTAGAAGACAAACGAGGAGTGTGCCTAAATTGAGCGCGCCGATATACCACCAATTAATCAGTACTGGCGCTTGGTTGACGTAATAATTTTCTGGATTGAGGGTAACGATGCCTGTGTATTGTTGAATTAATATCAATCCGATGCCGATGCCATTTCCCCATAAAAGTCCGCGGATAATGAGATAAAATGCGTTGTACAAAAAGATTTTTCGGATGAAAGCGTTGTTGCCACCAAGTGCTTTGAGGATTCCAATCATTCTTGTACGCTCCAAAATCAGCACTAATAAAGCGACTGCCATATTGATGGTGGCCACGAGAATCATGATTCCGATGATGAGAATGATATTGAAATCGAACAATTTGAGCCATTCGAAGATAAAAGAATATTTGTGTGTGATGCTGAGTGTATCGAGCGTGGAGCCGATTTCGGCATAGATTTCTTGTGACTTGCTGTCTATTTTTGAAAAATCGTCGACGAATACTTCAAAAGAACCGATTTGGTTGGGTTTCCATTTGTTGATGCGCTGGACGTGGCGGATATCTCCTATTATATAAGTGCCATCAAATTCTTTGAGTCCTGAATTGAAGATTCCGACGATTTTGAAAACTCTAAGATTT
Source organism: Flavobacteriales bacterium (assembly GCA_038242935.1). Taxonomy (GTDB): domain Bacteria; phylum Bacteroidota; class Bacteroidia; order Flavobacteriales; family Flavobacteriaceae; genus Flavobacterium. The sequence goes on along the minus strand of JBBSRP010000271.1, from coordinate 1,906 downwards.
GGTCGTTGATTGTTCTGATCCTTCATAAAAAAGGTATTGAACTTATCCCCTAATTTTAGTTTGAGACGATCTGCGAGATACTGGGAAATGATAACTTCGGAATTCAAGTCTTCGGACAGATTGGGTTTATTACCTTGAATAATATACTCTTGGATATTCTGCCACTGATAATCTTTGCCTACTCCTTTGAAAACGATTCCTTCGAATGCATCTTCGGTACGGATAATGCCAGCTTTGGATGCGACGGCCTGAATATGGGATATTCCATCGATATTTTTGAACTTAGGATAGAATTTCTGATTAATATCTATAGGATTTACAGATACCTCAGACTGATTGTCGTCGTAGTTTGTAATGCTAACATGCCCATTAAAGACAGAAACCTTTTCACGTATTTTTTGTTGCAACCCCATTCCGGCTGCAACCGACACAATCATCATCAGCATACCAATAGCCACTGCGGCAATGGCAATTTTTATAATTGGTGCAGAAATACTACTTTTATGCTCTTTAGCGTTAATAAGTCTTCTGGCGATAAAGTGTTGTAGGTTCAAGAGCGTTGCTTTTATTTTGAGCCACAAATATACTGAAAGTTTGGGCACTGCATATTTTGACATCATTACAATTCTAACACAAATTTTATGAATTTTATTTCTAAACCTACTCTGGCATTCATGATGAGTATTGCAACATTGGTTTCTTGTGCCAATAGTAAGAAGAACGATAATACTTCTGCTACTAAAAATACAGCCGTTGAAAAAGAATCTTACCAAGTTGTCGCTGCCGAAATCCGCACTGGCGCTGAAAACTCAAAAAAATATCTTCCCCTTCTGGCCAATAAAAAGATAGGAATTGTGACGAATCAATCAGGGACCGTGAGAATTGGCGAGAATTCTAAAACTGTAAGTCTTGTCGATTTTCTTATTGACAATAAAGTGAATGTTCAGAAAATTTATGCTCCAGAGCACGGTTTTCGCGGTACGGCAGATGCTGGCGAACATATTGTAGATGGAAAAGACAGTAAAACTGGACTTCCAATTATTTCGCTTTACGGAGATAATAAAAAGCCGAAGCCTGATCAACTTGCAAATATTGATGTGATGATTTTTGACCTTCAAGATGTTGGAGCGCGTTTTTATACTTATATATCAACACTTCATTATATTATGGAGGCTTGCGCCGAAGCAAATGTAGAACTGATTGTTTTGGACAGACCTAATCCGAATGGTGGTATTGCTGATGGGCCAGTTTTGGATCCTACTTATTCAAGCTTTGTTGGGATGCACCCGATTCCTGTACTACACGGAATGACGATGGGTGAATACGCCAAAATGATCAACGGCGAAAAGTGGTTGAAAGATAAAGTTCAATGCAAGTTGACTGTAATTCCGTGTGAGAATTATTCTAAAGATATGAAGTATGATTTGCCAGTAAAGCCTTCGCCAAATTTACCAAATGCACAAAGTGTGAATCTTTATGCGAGTTTATGCTTTTTTGAAGGTACAAACGTGAGCGTGGGTCGTGGGACTACAAAACAGTTTCAGATTTATGGCTCTCCATATTTGAACAAATTTGGTTTTAGTTTTACTCCGCAGCCAAACGAAGGTGCAAAAACGCCACCATACAATGGCGTAAAATGTTACGGTGAGGATTTGTCTAAAGTACCAAGAGTGGATAAACTTGAATTAAAGTGGTTGCTTAAAGCTTATAACGAAACGGCCGATAAGTCGAAATTCTTTAATGCCTTTTTCACGAAGCTTGCTGGAACTAAAAAACTTCAAGAACAAATAGAAGCTGGGATGACGGAGGACGTCATAAGAAAGTCTTGGCAGAAAGACCTTGAAAATTTTAAAATAATAAGAAAGATTTATGAAATCTATTAATATTTTTCAAAGAACTTTTCTTA
>JBBSRP010000270.1:0-3418 GCA_038242935.1 Flavobacteriales bacterium | reverse complement strand
TTTTGTTTTTTTGATATCTAGTTTCAGTTCTTCCGCAAGATGCCATGAAATAGCTTCTCCTTCGCGGTCCTCATCACTCGCTAGCCAAACCATATCGGCTTTTTTAGCTAAGGCTTTTAACTTACTTACTAATGCTTTTTTATCTGGAGATACTTCATATTTGGGTTTGAAGTTGTTCGCTACATCTACACCAATTTCTTTGGAAGGCAAGTCGGCAATATGCCCGTAACTTGACTCCACTTGAAAATCACTTCCTAAAAATTTCTCTATTGTTTTCGCCTTTGCAGGGGACTCCACTATCACTAAATTCTTTGCCATTGCTCTATTTTTCTGCGACAAAAGTAGAAGTTTTTTTTAAATATAAGGTGCTAGTTTATTTATTTGAAAAAAATAGCCATTTGTTTGCTACTATATATAGGTAGAAATACAACTAAAAAAGAGCTGATTATCAGCAGTTGTATTTCCAATTATTACATTAAATATTATTTTGAAAACGATTTTTAGCCCTGGTAGCAGCGACATCCTTTTGTTCTGTGCCACTGCACACAACAAAAGATACAGCGGATAACAGGAAATAGCTCCAAATAAAAATTAATTCGATTCTTTATCAAAAACCATTTCAACAGCTCGTGCGTGACGTGCTTTCGCTCTAGCATAACTTCCTGCAGCTGGTGCACTATAGGCCTTTAATGATGCTAATCTTAATTTTATAAAATCAAAATGCATCAACATATAACTGTAAGCGCCCATATTCTTAGGCTCTTCTTGTGCCCAAACATAATCGTCTGCATTTGGATACGAAGCTACAATTTCTTTTAATTGATCAATCGCCAATGGAAAAAGTTGCTCGATACGCACAAGTGCAACATCGCTTCTGCCTTTCTCTTCGCGTGCCGCCAATAGATCATAGTAGAATTTACCTGTACAGAATACAAGTGATTTTACCGCTGATTTATCAACTGTTGAATCATCAATAGTTTCCTGGAAATGTCCATTTGCAAAATCATCTACAGACGAAATTACTAGTGGATGCCTCAACAAACTTTTTGGTGTAAACACGATTAATGGCTTGCGGTAACTTGTTTTCATCTGTCTTCTCAACAAATGATAGAAGTTAGCTGGTGTTGTACAATCTGCAACAAACATATTTTCGCTTGCACACATTTGCAGGTAACGCTCCATTCTTCCTGAAGAGTGCTCTGCTCCTTGTCCTTCATACCCGTGAGGCAATAAAAGTACAATTCCATTTTGATTATTCCACTTTTGCTCTGCAGCCGAAATATATTGGTCAATCATAATTTGTGCACCATTAGAGAAATCTCCAAATTGTGCTTCCCAAATTGTAAGTGAATTTGGACTTGCCAACGCATATCCGTAGTCAAAACCTACTACTCCATACTCTGAAAGTAGTGAGTTGTAGATATGAAATTTTCCTTTTTGATTTTTAAGATCCTGAAGTGCAATAACTTCCTCCTCAGCATCTTCTGTCTTTATTACAGCGTGACGGTGTGAGAATGTTCCACGCTCTACGTCTTGTCCTGACATTCTTACATCATACCCTTCTGTAAGCAAAGTTCCATAAGCAAGCAATTCTGCCATTGCCCAGTCAAGTTTGTCTGAATCAAACATTTTCCGTCTATCAGCTATTAATCTTACGATTTTTTTAATAAACTTCTTATCCTCCGGCAGTTTTGTAATAACGTTTGCAATATCTTCAAGCATTTCTCTTGGCACGGTAGTATCTACACGTTCCAACATTTGCTCTTGATGAACTTGAGCAAATCCTTGCCATTCATTTTGCATAAATGGTGTGATTACGGTCAAGTTTTTCTTGCGTGACGCTTCAAGGCTTTCCTCTAAAGCATCTTTATATTTTGTTTCTATTTCCCTAACATAACCTTCGTTAATTACACCTTCGCTAATCAATTTTGCAGCGTAGATATCTCGTGAATTGGTGTGTTTTGAAATTAGAGAGTATAATTTTGGTTGCGTAAAACGTGGTTCGTCACCTTCGTTATGTCCATATTTACGGTATCCTAAAAGATCGATAAATACGTCGCTGCTAAATTGCATTCTGAAATCTAGTGCAAAAAGCATTGCGTGTACAACTGCTTCTACGTCATCTGCATTTACGTGCAAAACTGGCGCACCAGTAACTTTTGCAATATCTGTACAGTAAGTAGATGAACGAGCGTCCAAATAATCTGTAGTAAATCCTACCTGATTATTGACAACTACGTGAATTGTTCCTCCAGTTTTGTACCCATCAAGATTTGCCATCTGCACAATTTCGTACACGATACCTTGACCTGCAATAGCCGAATCCCCGTGCAGTGCAATAGGAAGCACTTTGGAAGTATCCGACGAAAAGTGGTGTTCTTGCTTTGCTCTTGCAATTCCTTCGATCACGGCGCCTACTGTCTCCAGGTGTGAAGGATTGGGTGCAAGATTGATATTTATATTTTTTCCTGATTTAGATTTACGATCAGATGTAAGACCTAAGTGGTACTTTACGTCACCATCAAAAAGAACATCATCGTCATAATCTTTACCATCAAATTCTGAGAATATATCTTGAGTAGATTTACCAAAGATATTTGCCAATACGCTAAGACGACCACGGTGAGCCATTCCCATTACGAACTGTTCTACTCCTTTTTCTGCTGCTGCATCTATTAGGGCGTCAAGTCCAGGAATTAAAGATTCTCCACCTTCCAGTGAAAAACGCTTTTGTCCTACATATTTAGTGTGCAAAAATGTTTCGAAAGAAATAGCTTCGTTTAGTTTACCTAAAATGTGCTGTTTTTCTTCTGCATTAAATTTTGGCTGATTGTCGTTGTATCCTATTTTGTCCTGAATCCATTGGATAACCGCTGGATTTCTGTGGTACATATATTCGATACCAATCGAGTGACAGTAAATTCGGTTAAGGTGACTTAAGATCTGCTCAAGCGTACAAGGCTGCAATTTCATTGACTGCGCTGCATCGAAAACAGTATTTAAATCTGCACCAGAAAGTCCGAAGTTCTCTATTGCTAATGAAGGCTCATACTGTCTGCGCTCACGAATAGGGTTTGTTTTAGTAAACAAATGTCCTCTATTACGATATGCATCTATTAGTTTAAGTACGTTGAATTCCTTTTGAAGTTTGTCTGAAACGAATGAGCAATCCATTGTCCCATTGGCAACTTCTGCTATTTGCTGAACTTGACTTTCATCTTTGCCAGCGGATGCTACAAAATCGAATCCTTGAAAAAAGCTTCTCCAGCTTGCCTCGACACTGTCTGGATTTTCAAGATACTGTTCGTATAATTCGGCAAAAAAGTCAGTGTGTGCTGCGTTTAAAAATGAAAACCTATCCATATTTTTTTTGAATATACTAAGTTGTTAAAGTAGTTAGGCAAAAGTACAATAATTG
>JBBSRP010000269.1:0-3423 GCA_038242935.1 Flavobacteriales bacterium | reverse complement strand
TGCATCACGCACTAATTTATGTTCTTCTGTCAATAATTCATCAAGATTGTAATAATCCGGCGCTTGAAATAAATCTGGTCTCATAGGTTGGTATATTAATGGCTGCAAAAGTACGTATTCTATTGATTGCAATCAAATTCGAAATAGGAATTACGAGTTTTTTTTAGGAGCTAATCGTGCTATTCTCTGCAATTCCTCGTTGCAGCACTTTTTTTCCAATAGCGAAAAAGGAGCTTCCGTTGGTCGCTCTTTTTCGCTAGGAAAAAATAGCGCTGCTGCCTGCGGGATTTACGCTACTATCACGGCTAGGGGAGATGGTGTGGATTAGTAATAAGTCCTAATATTAGATTAATTACCCTTTTACAGTAGTTGGATCTTGTCTTGAGTCAAAGACATCAGTAACGTAGATTATCTTTTGGTCAGGATTGTAATAGTAGATAATTTTGTAATTGCCGCAAATTAATCGCCTGTGGTTTTTGTTGAGATAAATTAAAAATTCATCTACTTCCCATTCCACTTCTATTTCCTTCAGCGTTTTTATGCAGGAAATTATTTTAGCTTTGATCTGTATAGCAATTTTGGTAGATACATTAGAATTGTAGTAGGAGTAAATAGATTTTATTTGTCCCAATCCAAAACGAGTTATAACGACATTTCGCATTACAGATCGTCGATGTTAATGAATCTGCCCATTTTAATATCTTCTTCAGATTGCTCCACCCTATTTTTATACTCTTCTATAGAAAAAGGCATAAATTGATTTTGCTTTTTCTGAGTTTTAGCAAATACCAGTAAGGATTTTATAGTACTGATAAGATTTTCATCTTGCATCAATTCCAAGTCTTTTTGAATTTGTTCTATTTCAACAGATATGTTCATAGGAATTAATTTAGAATATGATTATGATTATTAGCTTTGATAAGACGCTGTTTTTGCAAAGTGATAGAGCACATTAAAGATAATAAAAATATTAATAGAAATACAGTTCGAAATATTTTAGAACACATTGGTAAAATGAGAAAAGGAAAAATCTCGCATTATGATGTATCAAAGATCAAGGGATTACATTTTTTTAATATCAATTGGTTAATTTTAGCTGTTTGAAACTATCTTAAAAAGCTCATTTCTGTATTTCTATTCTCAAAACAATCTCTCTCTCTCTCTCTCTCTCTCTCAACAAACTTAACAAAACATTTTCACCCCAACCTTTAATTCACGTTATTGCGTACTTAAGTTTTTGGCGTATAAAAGCGACACCAAGAACTAATTATAAAATCCATTTATCCAATATAATGATTGACAATAAAAAAATTATTGTGGTTTTGCCAGCCTACAAAGCCGAAAAAACATTGGTTCAGACCTACAACGAAATACCTTTCGAAATCGTAGATGACGTAATTTTGGTCGATGACAACAGTCCAGACAACACAATAAATGTCGGCAGAAATATTGGAATCAAACATATTATCAAACACGAAAACAATCTGGGTTACGGCGGAAATCAAAAAACCTGTTACAACAAAGCGTTAGAATTAGGTGCTGACATTATAATTATGTTACATCCCGATTATCAATATACGCCAAAGCTGATTCATTCTATGAGTTATCTAATCGCCAACGACGTTTATCCTGTAGTTATTGGATCAAGAATTTTAGGCAAAGGTGCTCTCAAAGGCGGAATGCCGATGTACAAATATATTGCAAATCGATTCTTGACATTCTTCCAAAACGTGATGATGAATCAGAAATTATCCGAATATCACACAGGTTACAGAGCTTATAACAGAGAAGTTTTAGAAAGCATTAATTACAATTCAAACTCAGACGATTTTATTTTTGACAATCAGTTTCTGGCGCAAATTTTCTATAAAGGATACGAAATAGCCGAAATTACCTGTCCAACAAAATATTTTGATGATGCCTCGTCTATAAATTTTAAGCGAAGTGTTCAGTATGGTTTGGGAGTTATGAAAGTATCGGTTAAATATTTCTTTGCAAAAACTGGAATAATCAAATCAAAATTATTCTAAAAATGGAAATTTCAACTGCAGATAAAGTAAAAAGCAACATCTCACTTTTCTTGTTTTTGTTTATCAATCTCATATTCGCGATCAAATATTTAAGTAGAATCACGGATTTTGCAGTGCCGATTTCTGTATTAATTACAAGTTTTTATTTTTTTATTTTCAAGTATCAAGACAAACTTCAAATCTTTGGCAAACAACTGAAATTCGTCAACATTATAGGATTTATAGTCTTATTTATCGCGTCTTATGTCGTATTTCAAAAAGTCCCCATCGAAACCTTAAACGTCGATAGATGGAGCGTTATCACATCTTTTTGGGACAATTATTTCGCTGGCGAATATGTGTATTTCGCACTCTCGCATATGAACAATTATCCAGGGCCAATGCCGTTTTACTATATTGTTGCACTGCCGTTTTATCTCATCGGAGAATTGGGATATCTGTCCATAATCGGACTTTTGGCATTCATACTATTGCTTCAATTTCTCAAAAGGCCACTACAAACACAGATTGCTTACTTCATTATCATCGCGACTTCGCCATTTTTCCTGTGGGAAATTGTCGGTCGTAGCAACATTTTTTTCAACAGTACACTTATTCTGATTTCCGTAGTTTATTTCTTTAAAACCATCGAAAAAAAGAACTTATTATGGAACGGAATAATCATTGGATTGCTGCTTTCCACACGTAACGTGTACGTGATTCCGTACGTGGTGGTGTTTTTATTCGCACTCAAAAATCGAGATATAAGCATCAAAAACACCATTATAATCGGCATAATCGCCGTACTAACTTTCGCGACAACCTTCCTGCCGTTCGTCATCGGACAGTTCGACGATTTCCTGAAAATGAATCCATTCATCATTCAATCGTCCTATTTAATGCCGTTTGAATTCAGTTTTGCCTGTATAATATTGAGTTTTCTAAGTTATTTTGTAGTCAAAAATCGGCGCGATGTTTACTTTTATAGTGGTGTAATTTTGTTTATAACTATCGCGTTACATTTTATTTGGATGTCAATGCAACACGGTTTATACAACGCATTTTTCAACAGTAAAGCAGATATATCCTACTTTATTTTGTGCATCCCATTCCTCCTTTACCACATAATAAGTTTGCAAAAATCAAGTAGAATTGTGATTTAAATAGTGTTTTTTTGGGCGCATCCTCGCCTCAGGTTTTATCTTAAATTAGATGATTTCGTTGGCTCGGGGCGGGCTGTCCTCTATATCTTTGCTGCGAGAAGTGACGTTTTCAATATTCAATATTTTTTTGGCAGCAAAGGATGCCGTTCCCATCCCTTGCGCGAGAAAAGCTTCGGCTCGAAAGAAAAATAATCTAAATAGTCCGTTTAATTTACATAAAATCGAATGAAAGAATAAATGTTAAAAAAAGT
>JBBSRP010000268.1:0-3429 GCA_038242935.1 Flavobacteriales bacterium | reverse complement strand
TACTGTCTGGAAGTTTTCCGTGAACAGCAGAAATATTGACACCGCCTTTTTCAAAGACAGCACCATTTTCAATTACTCTAGTTCTTCCGCCACCACCTTCTGGTCTGTCCCAAAGATCTTCGCGGAATTTGGCTGTGCCATCCTGTGCTTCAAGTGCTGCACAGATTTGGTCTTGCAAGTTTAATATGTATGAATAAAATTTATCTTTCATTTCATTAAAAGTGTTTAAAAAAAGTGTTTAAAAGTGTTTAAAAAAAGTGTTTAAAAGTGTTTAAACTATTTCCCAGTAATAACCAGGTGTATTTACAATCTTTCCCTCTATCCGTAATGCTGACAGATAATTCGTAACTTTATTTTTCTTCTTGACCTCAGTAAGTGCTGTTGACAATTTGGGAATTAGTAGATTATCAATCTTACCTCTTTTAGTTTTTCCAAATTTCTTCAAATATTCTACTATCATATCTTTGAAATGGGAATCGTCGAAACTTCGATTAGCTAAATATTCAGCTTTTAGCTCCTCGTCATCGGTATTTTCAATAACATTATAAGAAAGAAATAAATTTGGTTTTCTGCCTTCAATGAACTTTAATTTTCTTAAATACTTTATTTCATTTTCTGATATCTCTTTGTTCTTTTGCACTTTATCCAATAAAATAATATCGTGCAAGTCTAAAGCTGAATTAATTAGAATATTTGCAAAATTTTCATCTAATATCTTCCCTGTGATTGTAATCTTTACTTTATTGTCATCAAAATTATAATCTGGTAAGGGAAAAAAACGTTGTTTTTGATAATTGAAAATTTTTCTTATTCCACCACCTTGTGTTTCGATCATATCTAAATTCTTCATCGCTTCCACCAAAAAAGGATTTCGATAAAACTCCTCAGGTGTGTTACTTAAAACTACATCCTCAACTGATTTGGGTAAGAATGAGCCATAATTCGAAAAGATAAGATGATCATCTTCAATCTCCACCACATTTATACGCGATGCTTTACTATAATCTTGATGTGCGATGGCGTTATTTAATGATTCTCTAATTATGTATGGTTCATAACGCAAAACTTCATCGGGAAATAAAGTACCAGGCCTAAGGTATCTATATTTTAAATTTCGAATTTTCAGAAATACCTCGTCAACCGACAACAATAGCGGTATCGAAAAGACTTCGAAATCCTTATCTTGATTATCAACCGTTTTTAAATTCCATCTTATCTTTACTGAAGAATCTAAAAAATGTTCCGATTCTTCTTTTCCTAAAAGTATTAAAGCTGTTTTAGTAATTTTACTTTTGATGGTAATTTTTGCTTTGTTGAGGAAATCTACATCATTCCAAATGTCAACTTCACTTTCATACTTTGGATTTCTCTTTTTAAATTCTATCCTTGCTTTTTGAATAGCATTTTTATCCAGATCTAGAATAGTTGCTTCATTGACGATTTCTTTAGACCAATCTTCATTAATTTGAACCTGAGTTAAAATAGAGTCCAATCTTGCTTTTGTCATCTCTACTAAATTGTCATCAATTCTTTGGCACGTTTTTTTGTGCGCATAAACTGGTAGGCGAAATTGATGTTTTGGAATATTAAAAATCCAAATTATCCGATTAGAATCAGAACATATAAGTTCTTTAATAGAGAAATTTTGTATATCTAAATTCGTACAATTTCCATTAATTCTATATCGCACATTATCAATCGAATATCCAGCAAAATCTTGAATTCCGATTATTTTAAGACTACTATCTTGAACACCTACAATTAGATTACCTCCCTGCATATTGGATATCGCAGATATATAGGAAATAATGTCATTTCCCGCGTTACCAGAAGCTGAATTTTTTAATGACTTAAATTCTTTCCATTCGCACTTTTCCTTTTCGACAGGATAATTAGCCATTAAAAAAGATTGCAATTCTTTCTCAGTCATATCTAAAAAGGATATATTTTAAACATAAAAACTTTATATCAGTTCAAGTTAAGTTTATTTATTTTGAATTGAAGCAATTTTTTCCATTATCAAAAATGACATTGTGTGACTCTCACTTTGAATAAATTTATAAATCGCAATTGCTTTCTCATCGAAATTATATTGCTCGTTTTTCGAAAGATTTCCAAGAATATCGGCAAATTGTTCCATTTGCTCAAAATCCAAATTATTTTGATTTAATAGTTTAATCAAATCCTCTGAATTGGAATTGCTGATAGTTTCTAATGTCATTCCAAACTTTTCCAACTGCTCATCAATGCAAGAAAGTTCGGTAACATTCCAAAATTTCGGAACAAACACAAGCGATAATAATGTCTTTAAAATATTATCTATTCTTACTGCTTGTTCGTCTCTAAGTCCTTTGTTTAGCATTTTCTAAATTATTACGGTCAAAATTTCTCTACCGAACACTTTAGATTTAAGGTTTAAAAAAGAATCTCCTTGTAAGTTTTGAGCTTACAAGGAGATTTCTATTACTGCTTATATTCTTTTACTGAATCAATAAATGCTTTGGCGTGGTCTACTGGAATATGAGGTAGAATTCCGTGCCCAAGATTTACTATGTATTTGTCTTTTCCGAATTCGTCAATCATTTGATGAACCATTTTCTTGATCACAGGAATTGGAGACATTAATCTTGAAGGATCAAAGTTTCCTTGCAAAGTAATATTTCCACCTGTTAAGTATCTAGCATTTGTTGGAGAGCAAGTCCAGTCTACTCCAAGAGCAGACGCACGACTTTTTGACATTTCGCCAAGTGCAAACCAGCATCCTTTTCCGAAAACAATTACAGGAGTTTCATCTGCCAAAGCTTCGATAATCTGATTGATATATTTCCAAGAAAATTCTTGATAGTCAACTGGAGAGAGCATTCCTCCCCAAGAGTCAAAAATCTGAACTGCATTTACACCCGATTTAACTTTTTCTTTTAAGTAAAGAATTGTTGTATCAGTAATCTTTTGTAGTAAAACGTGAGCTGCTTCAGGATATTGGAAACAAAACCCTTTAGCTTTATCAAAACTCTTTGAACCTCTTCCTTCTACAGCATAACACATAATTGTCCAAGGCGAACCTGCGAAGCCAATTAATGGAACCTCATCGTTAAGCATTTCTTTGGTCAACTTAATGGCATCAAAAACATATTGTAAAGTTTCGTGAACGTCTGGAACTATTACTCTTTCCACGTCTTGAGGTGTGCGAATTGGATTTGGAACAAAAGGCCCAAAATCTTCCTTCATCAGTACTTCAAGTCCCATTGCTTGTGGAATCACAAGAATATCTGAGAATAAAATCGCCGCATCTGGAGCAATTCTTCTTATCGGTTGTACGGTAATTTCTGCAGCAATTTCAGGAGTTCTACAACGTGTAAAGAAATCGTATTTATCGCGCAAGGCCATAAATTCTGGTAAATATCTTCCCGCCTGACGCATCATCCAAAC
>JBBSRP010000267.1:0-3438 GCA_038242935.1 Flavobacteriales bacterium | reverse complement strand
TCCTTAAAAATACTATACCTATTAGAAATGGCCGAAACGAAGCTCGAAATCGAAAAAAATATCAAAATAGAAACAAACCAAAAGTTACTAAAAATCAGAGAGATGCAATATGATAATCTCTTAACTTAATGACATTGAGCCTGACACGAGCCTACGAGATTTCTCAATATTAAGAAATACTTCTGGCGAGAGTCGCGCCCAAAAAAAAATCATGAAGAAAAAACGTCGTAGATTTGAGCTGTAAACACTGAATGAATGACTGACATATCAAAAAACAACATCAAATTATTTCCAAATTGATAACTTATCGTTAAAGTTCATTTTGCATCTAACTCTTTATTGTTTTCGATCTATATATATTATAATTTTACTCAGTATTATGTCAAAAATCTAGTATGAACACAGTAGGACTCCGTCTAGCCGAAATACTTAAAATTTATCCGCCTTTTAACACTTTTTCTATAGATGATATTCGCTTTATCGTCAGTGAAACATTTGTTATTAACATAGAGAAAAATAAGTCCGTATTCAATTTTAACGACTTCTTGCATGAAAATATTTATATGCTTGCCTCGGGGGCAATCAATCTAAATATTCTTGTGGAGGGCGAAGAAACTATGATTAACAAAGTTGTACCTGGAGGTCTATTTGGGCTTCGACCACTTTTTGAGAAAAGCAATTACCTTCTTCATGCAGTTGCGCGCGAAGAGAGCATCTTATTTGCAATTCCAGTGACCGCTTTTAAACTCTTTATGGATTCAGATAAAAATGTTCTGGCCTATATTAAGCAGCGCTTTGATGTTAATACTATCTCCAGTCCGAGCAGTGATTTGCATGATTCTGATAATATTATAAGCAGCAATTTTGACAATAGACAAAATGAAATCCAATATTTTCAAAATCTACATTACAATAAATCGCCTTTGCAATGTCCAGTCACGGCTACAGCAGTAGAGATTGCCAAAACTATGACAGATCACATGACAGATCATATTATAGTGTCAGACAATAATATGCCGTTGGGTATGGTGACCGATGCAGATATGCGCAGTAAAATTGCAACAGGAAGATATTCTCTTGATACTCCTATAAAAAATATAATGTCTGCAGTAGTGACTATTGCCGAAAACACATCTTTACCAGAAGCGCAACTTCTACTTATTTCTTCGGTGGCAACCCATTTATGTGTTACAAAAGATGGGTCAAATACGTCTTCGATTGTTGGAAGTATTTCGCAACGTGATTTAATTACAGCTCAGGCAAATAACCCTGGGATTTTGATTAAAGAAACTAATAAAGCTGGTAATAACCGAGAACTAAAACTAGTACGAAGCAAACTTGCCGACTTAATACAGAGTTCATTGTCGAAAAATATTCCAATGTCTCATATTAATGCGATTTCTGGCGAGGTGACAATAGCACTTATTAAAAGATGTGTGGAGCACGCTATTCTAGAAATGGGTTCGGCTCCCACTCCATTTGCATGGTTAAGTATTGGAAGTCAAGGTCGTAAGGAGCAATTGCTTCTTACAGATCAAAATAGTATCCTTATTTTTCAGAATGTAGCTGCAGATCAGTACCGAATTGTAAAGGATTACTTTATTCGTCTTGCTCGTAAAGTTGCTGTAAGTTTGGAAGAAATAGGTTTTCCAAAATCTCCGAATGGTTATAGTGCAAGCAATATTTTATGGTGCAAGTCTCTTGAAGAATGGCAAAAATTATATAGCCTCTGGATGTTAAGTCCAGGCAAAAGTAAAGAAGGAAGTACAATATTTTTTGATTACGAGCTTGTCTTTGGCGATGTCAAACTGGAAGAGCAACTAACGGATACCATATTTGAAAACTTAAAAAACAATAAATCTTTCTTTGATTATCTAGGAAATGATGCATTGCGCAAACCCCCAGCATTCGGTTTTTTTAAGAAATTTAATGTGGAAGAAGAAGGCGAACACAAAGGGAAGTTTGACATTAAATCGCGCGGTCTTCTTCCTTTTATAGAAACTGCAAGAATTTTGACTTTAAGTCAGAATATTCGAGGCGTCAACAATACATATCTACGACTTAAAGAATTGGCAGTAGTAGACAAGAAAAATGCTGAAATTTACAATCGCAGTGCCGAAGCATTTTTGATAATTTCGAAATATCGCGCACAAGAAGGTTTTAAACATGACAACAACGGACAATATATTGACCTCGATTCATGGACAAAAAATGATAGAGAGAAACTCAAGGTAGCACTTACAACTTTCAAAGAATTGGAAGAATTGATCAAAGAAAATTTTAAATTAACGCAATTTTCATAATATGCTCGACTGGCTCAAACATATAAGCAAAGATTATCCTGAATTTTGGAAAAAGTACTTGGCAAAATTTGATAGCAAACCCACCAATTTCATCATCCTTCATACCATTAAATCTGGAAGCAATCCTCTCGAGGATGTCATTTTCTCTTTTGGAGCAATTGGCGTATCAAAAAATCGCATTGTATTAGCTGATACTTTTGAGAATATGATACTTCAATATAAATACACACATAATAAAGGACTTTCAAATGATTTTTTAATCAATACAAAACTTACTAAGCTAAATGAGGAGCAAGCTTTTGAAAAATTTATTGATTACATTGGCAATGCTACAATTGTAGGTTACAAAATTCACCATGATTTTGAATTAATAAACGAGGTCTTAGAAAAAATGCACTGCGGCCGCCTCAAGAATGACGCTCTTGATATTGAGATAATGTACAAGAAGTGGAAAGAATCTACAGAACGTAGCATTGCTAACGAAGATATTTTTCTTGATTTCAAAATTCCGGTGCCGCCCTTAGATTCGGCACTTGAGCAAGCTTATGCAAATGCATTAGTGTTTTTAAAATTAAAAGCAAGGCTCAATATTCAATAAATATTGAGTCTTGCTTACTAAGATATTAGTCCAATTATTCTATTCTACTATCCTTTATAATATCAATGACTTCTGGATTTACCAAAGTAGAAGTATCGCCAAAATTAGAAAAATCTCCCTCTGCGATTTTTCGCAAGATTCTCCTCATAATTTTTCCTGATCTCGTTTTTGGCAGCGATTCTACAAACTGAATTTTATCCAGTTTAGCAATCGCTCCAATATGAGTCGCAATATGCTGATTTATTTCTTTGGATAAATTTTCTCGCACTCTACTCTCACCGCTTTCTTTGAGCATAACAAATCCATAAAGTGCATTTCCTTTTATAGGATGTGGAGATCCTACAACTGCAGATTCTGCAACAGCCGGATGTTCATTTATTGCATCTTCTACTGGGGCAGTGCCAAGATTATGACCAGAAACAATTACCACATCATCCACCCGACCAGTTATTCTGTAATATCCCACTTCATCACGAAGTGCACCATCACCCGAGAAATATTTTTTAGCGTAAGCTGAAAAGTAAGTCTCTTTATACC
>JBBSRP010000266.1:0-3441 GCA_038242935.1 Flavobacteriales bacterium | reverse complement strand
ATAATTGATGTTGCCAAACTGAAACTTTACAGCATTGTAATTGTTCCCTTTTGGATCAATTATTAATGTTTTATATGAATCTGCTCGAAATGGTCTTATAGCTCCTCTGTTTTCAACTAAACCTTCGATCGTAATTGTTCCTGTATCGGTTTTCCCTGTAACAGAATTTATTTTAACAATAAAACCATCTTCTTCAACTACTATTTTTGAATTTAGCAATTTTAAAGTTTCTTTGTAATACGCGATTTCTTTCTCTAATTCTTCTTTAATATCATCGCAATTTTGTTGCGAAAATGCTGTATTGCAGGACAATAGTATTAGGAAACTGCAAAGAAAAATATTTTTGATCATTAAATTTAAATATTATTAAAAATAGACAGTTGAGTATGGACTTTCAGTCTAACTGAATTATCTGCGAATATAAACAATCTCTCCAAGCTAAACTCAATTATTAGATTGATTAATTTAAATGCATTAATCTCCTCCTATCCCCCAACTCCCCTAGCCCGGAATGCCCCGAAAATCCCGGAGGCCCAAAAACTATTTTTTTGCTGACACAGAAGAGCGACCGAAGGAAGCTCCTTATGTGGCATTTGCAAAAAATGTTTTTGGGCTGAGGAATTGAAGAAAAATGCCGGATAAAGCTCCAAATAAAAAGCAAGATGTCTGATAACTAATGCTTATTTTTGCACAACTTCTGTAGAAATTACAGCGACTTTAAAAAAATTGAAACGATGTTAGAGAATCCAAAAAGATATACGATTACGGCTGCTTTGCCCTATACAAACGGGCCGATTCACATTGGTCACCTTGCAGGAGTTTACGTTCCTGCCGATATTTATTCACGTTATTTACGTCTGCAAGGGCGCGATGTTGCCTTTATTTGCGGGAGTGACGAGCACGGGGTTGCGATCTCGATGAAAGCGAAAAAAGAAGGCGTGAGTCCGCAAGAAATTATTGACAAATATGACGAAATTATTCGTCAATCGTTTCAAGATTTTGGAATTTCGTTTGATAATTACTCTCGAACTTCATCTAAAATTCACCACGATACGGCTCAGGAATTTTTTAGAAAACTATACGATCAAGGCGATTTTATCGAGGAAGTGACGGAGCAACTTTATGATGCAAAAGCGGAGCAGTTTCTTGCGGACAGATTTGTAACTGGAACTTGCCCAAAATGTGGCAACGAGGAAGCGTACGGCGATCAATGCGAAAAATGTGGATCGACACTGAATGCAACGGATTTAATAAATCCAAAATCGACAATTACGGGCGATATTCCTGTGATGAGAGAGACAAAACACTGGTTTTTGCCTTTGGATAGATATCAAGATTTCTTGACAAAATGGATTCTGGAAGGACACGCGAAAGACTGGAAAACCAATGTTCTGGGCCAAGTAAAATCGTGGCTTGACGACGGACTAAAACCGCGCGCTGTAACCCGCGATCTTGATTGGGGAATAGATGTGCCGGTGGATGGCGCCGAAGGAAAGAAACTTTATGTGTGGTTTGATGCGCCAATTGGATACATCTCGAGCACCAAAGAATGGGCTGCGAGGGAAGGTAAAAATTGGGAAGATTACTGGAAAAAAGACGACACAAAACTGGTTCACTTTATCGGGAAAGACAATATTGTTTTTCATTGTATTATTTTTCCAGCGATGCTAAAAGCGGAAGGAACTTTTATTATGCCTGATAATGTGCCTGCGAACGAATTTTTGAATCTTGAAGGCAACAAACTTTCGACTTCCAAAAATTGGGCGGTTTGGTTGCCTGAATATTTAAAGGATTTTCCTGAAAAGCAAGACGTTTTGCGTTATGCTTTGACTGCAAATGCACCAGAAACAAAGGATAATGACTTTACTTGGAAAGATTTTCAAGCACGCAACAACAACGAACTTGCGGCGGTTTACGGAAATTTCATCAATCGTGTGATTGTTCTAACCAATAAATATTACAGCGGAATTGTTCCGGAACCTCAAGATTTTCACGAAATAGATGAGCAAACGCTGGCTGAACTTCGCGCTTATCCTGCAGTAATCAGTAGCAGTATTGAGCGTTACCGTTTCCGTGAAGCGTTGGGCGAAGTGATGAATGTTGCTCGTCTCGGAAATAAATATCTTGCTGACGAAGAACCTTGGAAAATGGTAAAAACTGATCCAGAGCGCGTGAAAACTCAAATGTATGTTGCTTTGCAAATTGCAACTGCACTTAGCGTTCTTTGCGAACCTTTCTTGCCCTTTACAGCAACAAAACTTAGAAAAATATTGAATCTTGAAACTCCAATTTCTTGGAATTCGGTTTCGGAAGAGGATGCTTTATTGAAATCTGGACATCAAATTGGTCAGGCAGAAATCCTGTTTGCACAAATTGAAGATTCGGAAATTGAAAAACAAGTTCAGAAATTGGAAGATAGCAAAGCTGCGAATATTGCTGCTGCAAAAACCGTAGAGGCAGAAAAAGAAGCCATCACTTTTGAAGATTTTTCGAAAATGGATTTGCGTGTTGGAACAATTTTGGAGGCTTCAAAAATGCCGAAAGCCAACAAACTTTTGGTTATGAAAATCGATACCGGAATTGATGTTCGCACAATTGTTTCGGGAATTGCCGAAAGTTTTACTCCCGAAGAAGTGGTAGGAAAACGAGTTACAGTACTTGTAAATCTGGCGCCACGAACATTGAGAGGTGTAGAAAGTCAAGGTATGGTTTTGATGACCACAGATGCTGCGGGTAAACTTGCTTTTGTAAATCCTGAAGGAGAAAATATCTCTAACGGAGCTACAATAAACTAAATAGATTTCGAGAATTGAAAAATCAGAAAGCAAAAGGCGCACTCTTAATCGGAATTTTGGCTATTTCCATCTTCCCGATATTAGTGCGTCTTTCTTTGAATTCTGGATTAATTTCGGCTTTTTACAGAATGGCAATTGCGTTGCTTTTTCTGTTGCCCTATGTTTTGATTACCAAAAAACTGCACTTGCCAAAAGGAAAAATTCTTTGGCTAAGTCTACTTTCGGGAGTTGTTTTTGCTTCTGATGTTGCGGTTTGGAATATCGCGATTCAGCATTCTTCCGCGACTCAAGCGACCTTACTCACGAATTTATCGCCGGTTTGGGTTGGAATTGGATCTTTTGTCTTTTTGAAGATTCGACCTGCAACAAACTTTTGGATTGGAACCGTGGTTGCTCTTTTTGGGATGATAATGCTGGTTGGTTTCCATTTCTTTTTAGACCTTAGTTTTGATATGGCATTTGGTCTCGCCGTACTTTCGGGAATATTGTATGGACTCTATATATTGTTAAGCAAAAGCATTTTGGATAAAGTTGAGATTTTGAGTTTTATGACTTTGACGCTATTTGCTTCGACCATATTTCTTGGAATAATCTGCTTTTTTGCTGGCGAAGCATTCTTCGGATTTTCGAATAAAGCCTGGACTGT
>JBBSRP010000265.1:0-3449 GCA_038242935.1 Flavobacteriales bacterium | reverse complement strand
TCTTGGACAGTTTGATACAATGTATTGGTCTTGATTCGAGTAACAAAAACATTTTCGGCTTGAATCCGATGCAACATCAATGTGAAATCAAAATAAGCCCTGTCTTCAATAACAATTGTTCCTTTTGGAAAAATTAACTGACCAATACCGTATCGGTCGTGTGTTTTTGCAGGAGTTATATTTACCAAGTCTGGAATCTGCAAATTGTCATCCCAACACGTGTGTATTTTTAAACCGCCTTTTGCTGTCCGAAACTTTGCCCAGTCAAACATATTTAAACATAGGCTAATAGTGGTACTATCAATGAGTTTTATAGTTTGGTCTTTAATTTCGGCTATAATACTACGTTGAGACTCACTTTTCAAAACTCTTTCATAGTGCTTTAAAACCTTGTAATACAAGGATTCAAAGACTCTCCAATCCCGTTTTTTATTGCCATCACTCATCGTGGATCTTGCGGGACTTTGGTTTAAACCTAAATCGCCAATAAAAATATCACTAACCCCAATTCCAGTAGAAATATCGTTTAATGTGTAGCATTTATTTAGCTGTCCGTAAATTAAAGCGACAAATTGGTCATATGTCTTGTATTTACTACATCCCTTGTCTGATGCGTGCTTTTTTGCACAAGATTCAATCATCCAACGAGGAACTAGGTCGATAATTTGTCGGATAACTGGTTTTTTAATATTTTTGTTTCGCCTGAAGAGTCCCATAAAATTATTTTATTTTTCGCAAAACAAAAATAAGGGAATCTCAGGCACTTTTTATTTTAGACTTTCGGATGGTAGTGATTTCTGATGAAACAATTAGAAAAATAAATTCAAAACTATTGCGCAAAACTATCATTTTAGTCGACGATCTGAGTTGAAATATAATCTTGCGAATATATGTAAAGTACTCTATGATTTACATTGTTAATTCTAATTAAAACGCCGAATTAATTGCGTTTACCAATTCCTCTTTACTTTCCAAACTTCCATCCATAACTTTCACAACTTTTTTATTCTTAATCAAATATGTCATAGGAATGGAAAGAGAATTTAAAGAACTTTCAGCCGGCTTATTCTGAAGATAGTTTACAATTGCAGTTCGGTATTCCAAATTTTCAACTGTAATATCTTTGAAGTAAAATCTATTGTTTTTGAGGAATCTTGCAAGTTTGACAGAATCCTTGTCTACAGAAAGTGAAAGAAATTCTATATTCCTTCCATTAAAATCTGATTTGATTTGGTTCAGCATTGGCATTTCAGCAATGCACGGCTCGCACCAAGTTGCCCACAAATTAACGCAAATTATTTTGTCTGATTCTAGGTATTTCTTGCTGAATTCACTTTGGTCAATTTCTGATTTCTGAGTGATTCCTAGCGTATCATTTTGATTGCCAATGCGCACATTGCCTATTTGTATTCCGAATGACATTACAGCAATTAGAGCAATCATAAATAGAACACTAAATGTTACCAAGCCTTTTTTCATAAAATTTTTGTTGAAGATTAATAAGTAAGAAGTTTTGCAGCAGAATTAGTTAATAAATTGTTGTTTAGTCAGATTGAATTTCAAAACCTCCTCGCCACGCTTTACTGTTACTAAAATCTCGGTTTCATTCTTTTCTACTTTATTCAAATAGTAATCACAGATTTCACTGCTTTGAATTGTTGTAAAGTCTGTGTTATTTATTGATAGTATTCGATCGCCAATATTTATGGGAATTTCTTTGTTTTCAACTTTTGAAACTACTTCTGCTTTGCCATCTACAAACAAATAGCCAAAGCCAAAACCATCAACTTTTTTTGGTTCCACTTTTAAGTTCTTCTTGAAATGAATTTTATTTTTTGTCCAGTCCATTACAAAAACATAATTTTTGAGAAATTCATTTCCTATTACGATCGCGGTTCCGCTATCTATAATTTCGTATTCAAAAGCTTTATCGCCCAGAAATACTTTGTTCTTCATAACGAATGTTCGCTCACTAGAACTATTGCCATAAACACCAATTGAATTTATTCCTGACCTTGTAATAAAACGGTCTTCTGCTGTAAGATTTTGATGAAATGAGAGGTCATTTGCAATTTTTATATTTCCACCGTAACCTGTATCAAAAGTAAAATTTTGCTCTTTACCGTTGACCATTCCTGCAATGTGGGGAGTATTTTGCTTAGTGGCGGTGAAATCTAACGAGAAGTCTGACTTGTCTATTCCGAAAAGTGAAAGATTCTTTGAGGCACTTATTTTATTGCTTTGATAATCAAATTGCCAGTATAATTTTGCCAATAAATTTGATCCGATAATTCCATCGAAGCCAAAACATTTTAATTCCTGATTGTCCATTGTCATCACTACAGCAGCTACATCTTTGAAAACTATATTTCCGACTTTTATTTCTGGCAGAATACAAAAGTCTTGTTGTTGCTTATTATCTTGAGAATCTCCTACACTTGCTGAATGCATACTTTTTAGGTTCAGCTTTGTAAAAATCTCTTTAGATATTACTACTGGAGCTCCTGTATCTACCATAAAATTATATTCCGTTCCTCCGATATTCACTTTGCAAAATGGAATATCGTTGACCATTTTTATTTCTAGTACTTCTATATCATTGTTGATGACAACATCTCCTGAATTAAAAAAGTTTTTGCTTGGGCTACAGCCAAAATTTAAGAATATCAGAAGTAGGATAAAGAACTTTATTTTCATTTTTTAGGTGTTTATACGTGCTGGATAAATATACCTTTATTTGGGAGACTAAAGGTTTTTATAATTTTCAAAATAAAAAATTTTATACCGTAAGATAGAAAAAGATTGGACGCAAAAATTTGTGCTGAGTTTGATTTTAAAAATTATGCTCTTGTCCATTTTTGGCGGGGACACGATCGGGACGTTCACGCCAGCGCAATTACGTAGGAGCTCAATGCCTACTACAAATACTTTGAAAAGCAACTACTCAGCAGGCTACAATATAGTTACACTCTCCTTCTCGCCTCTACAAGTTCTCCGCTAGCGCGAGCATTTTGCTCGTGCCCACAAACTGAATAAAACGCAAACAACATAAAACACAAACCACGTCAAACACATAGACACAAGTATAACGTTTAACCTAGACTTGTATTAACAATTAATATATAATCTAGCAATAGTACTTCAAAAGAGAAAAAATCGTCTTTCCTCTCTATGTTTGGTAAAAGATGATCTGACTTATTATTGATAAAAATATGTATTGAGCTATGGTCTTTCCGCTAAGGAAATTCTTAAAATTATCAGCCAGAAAAAAACCGACTAATCGCTTAGCCGGTTTGATATAAAGTTGAAATTTTAAATATTATCGGAATGATTTTCTTGATCCTGTAGAACCAAAAATCGCTGACATTCTAGAAACTTGACCGCTTGAAAACATATACATTCCAGCATCATCAGTATAATCCATGTAGTTCATATACATTTCAAGTGGC
>JBBSRP010000264.1:0-3459 GCA_038242935.1 Flavobacteriales bacterium | reverse complement strand
CTTTAAACTCTTTTAGTTTTTCGGTAAGTTTTGGTACAATTTCAAAAGCATCACCTACGATTCCGTAGTCAGCTACTTTAAAGAATGGTGCATCTGCATCAGGATTAATCACTACTTTCACTTTAGATGCGCTGATTCCTGCAATGTGCTGAATAGCGCCAGAAATTCCAATTGCGATATAAAGGTTTGCAGCAACTGGTTTTCCTGTCTGGCCTACGTGCTCATTGTGAGGTCTCCAACCTAAATCTGAAACAGGCTTACTACAAGCAGTAGCAGCACCTAAAACAGAAGCAAGATCTTCGATCATTCCCCAGTTTTCTGGACCTTTCATCCCACGTCCTGCAGAAACAACAATTTCAGCATCTGCAATTGTTACTTGACCTTTTACTTTATCTATTGACTCTGTTTTAACTCCAAAATCATTCTCACTAATTGAAGGAGAAAAATCTTCTTCTGTCATACTTGAAGCACTTTCTACAATTCCGAAAGAGTTTTTGGCTAATGCCAAAACTTTTACGTCTGTAGTAAGATCTGTCATAACGAAAGCTTTATTTGAAAAAGCAGAACGTTTAACTTCAAACGGACTAGTGCTCACAGGCAATCCAATAACATTAGATGCGTATGCAGCATTTAGACTAACAGCCAAAAGTGGTGCTAAGTATAAACTGTCTGTTGTTGAGGAAAGTATGATTACTTTTTGGCTCTCTTTTTCTGCTGCTTGTCTCAGGACGTCAGCATACCCTTTCGCCGAAAAGTTTTTAAGTTGATCGTTGTTGACTTTTAAAACTTTATCAACGCCGTATTTTGAAAGTTCACTTACATCATTTGCATTGATGGTAAGCGCTGTAACTGTAGTGTCTAGAGACTCAGCAAGTTTTTTTGCATAAGAAGCAAGCTCGAAAGCTACTTTCTTAAACTTACCTTCTGCTGATTCTGCGTATATTAATATTGACATGGTAATTGCGATTTATTATTTATAAAATGTTGCACTCGAGAAGCGCTCAAAAAATAGTTATTAGATTACTTTGGCCTCTGTATGCAAAAGATTTATCAGTTCATCAAGATTGTCTGGACTAATCATTTTTACGCTAGACTTAGCTGCTGGTTTTTCAAATTTCACTGCTTTTGTGTTTGCAGATGCATCTATCGGCTCTAGTACTGTAAGTGCTTTTGTTCTTGCTGTCATAATCCCTCGCATATTTGGGATGCGTAAATCTTTCTCTTCAACAAGTCCTTTTTGACCTCCAATGATAAGTGGCAATGTAGTAGAGACAGTTTCTTTTCCACCATCTATTTCACGAATAGCTGTTACATTTGTTCCATCAATTTCGATATTGATACAAGAGTTTACAAAGTTTGAACTTGTAAGTGCTGCAATCATTCCCGGTACCATTTGTCCGTTGTAGTCTAATGATTCTTTTCCAGCAATTACAAGGTCGTACCCACCATTTTTAATTACTTCGGCAAGTTGTTTTGCAACAAAGATTCCATCGGTAGGAGTTGCGTTTACACGAATTGCTTCGTTTGCACCAATAGCGAGAGCTTTGCGCAAAGTAGGCTCAGTTTCTGGTCCTCCAACATTAACAACAGTTACAGTTGCTCCTTGTTTTTCTTGGAACCAAATAGCTCTTGTAAGACCAAATTCGTCATTTGGATTGATTACAAACTGAACTCCACTTGTGTCAAATTCAGAATCACCATTTGTAAAATTTATTTTTGAAGTCGTGTCTGGCACGTGACTAATACAAACTAATATTTTCATTATTTTAGATATTTTTTATCAAACTAATTTCTTGGTTACGAAATTAAGAATTATAATTTAAAATTGTACTATGCGTGCATAATGTTTTTTGAAGATTTCTTGACTAATTAGGTCAATTTCAACCGTTGCGGAGAATTTTATTCAGATTAAGGATGTTATTTCTTTTAAATATGTCATCCTAGCCCCGATAGGCGTGGAAATCCCGGAGCGAGTAATGCTATTTTTTACTGGCAGAAAAGAGCGACCAACGGAAGCTCCTTTTATGACATAGTAAAAAAGCATTGCTGTGAGGAATTGAAACAAATAGCGGGATTAGCTCCAAAAAACAATACTACTTAAGCTGGTCAAAAAGTGTATTTAACGACTCAGAATAGGAGGGGTGCGAGAAAATTCCATCGCGAATGTCCTTTGCTTTGAGATTCCCTTGCATCGCCAATTGCAAAACTGTGGCTATCTCGCCACCTTCTGAACCGACGATCGCGGCGCCCAAAATCTTATGCGTTTTCCTATCAATAATAGCTTTCCAAAGACCTTCGGTACTGCCACTTTCTATACCGCGAGTGATGCGGCGACCGGGAATACTGATGGTTTCTACATCCAATTTTTGTTCTTTAGCCTCTTGTTCCGTAATGCCAATTCGGCCGAGTTGAGGGTCGGTGTACATGCAATATGGAATTGGGCGGTCTTTGTATGAGCGCTTTTTGTCGTGCAAAATATTATCGCGGACAATGCGGAAATCGTCATAAGCAATTTGGGTGAATTGTGGTCCACCTTTGATGTCTCCGAGAGCAAAAACTCCTTTGACATTCGTCTCGAGATTGTTGTTTACTTTGATAAATCCTTTGTCGTCTGTCTCGATTTTTGCTTTGTCAAGCGCAAGCGAATCGCTGTTGGGAATTCGTCCAGTAGCAATAAAAAGATGCGTGCCATCAAGTTGTATTTCTTTTTTATCTTGCTTAATTGTAACAGATATTTTGCCGTTTTTCTTTGAAACTTTGAAAGCTTCTGAATCTAGATGGAATTCCATTCCTTCATCTTGAAGACAGTCTAAAATAGAAGTCGCAATATCGTTGTCTTCCTTTGACATCAGCTGCTTTGAACGTTCGATAACTACAGTTTTTGATCCCAATCGGCTATACATCTGACCAAGTTCTAGTCCGATATAACTGCCGCCAAGAACTATTAGTTGCTCGGGAATCTCTTTGAGTTCCAGCAGAGATGTCGAATCGTAATACTTCACATTCTCCAAGCCTTCGATCTCTGGAATCATAGGCTTGCAACCAGCATTTATAAAAATATATTCGGCAGAATATTCCTGCGTTTTACCATTTTTGTCTGTAACCTTAATTACTTTGGAATCTGAAAACTCTGCAGTACCATAAATAATTTCTAGATTATTTGTCTCATCAAACCTTTTCATAAGTCCTTTTCGAGAATCTGCAACCACTTTTTCTTTGCGCTTTTGAGTAGTTTCAAAATCAATTTTCATATTCTGAGTGCTGATTCCGTGCTTTGCTGAGGTATTGATTAAATGCGCAACTTTGGCCGAAGCGATAAGAGTTTTGGAAGGTGTGCAACCATCATTCAGACAAGTACCACCAATATGAGATTGATGTTTCTCTATAAGAATTGTTTTCATTCCCGAATTAGCCAGCGACATCGCTAGAGGATTTCCCGCTTGTCCGGAGCCGATGATT
>JBBSRP010000263.1:0-3482 GCA_038242935.1 Flavobacteriales bacterium | reverse complement strand
ATTATCAGAGCGTATATGGATCAATTGGAAGCGATTAATCCTTCTAGCGATCATACCGAATTAATGAAAATGGCGATCAGAATGCCTGACGCACTAAAAACGGAGCGTGACGAAATCGACGAAGATGATTGGAAAGAAATTCAGCAGCAGATAAATGAAGCGTTAAAGAATATCAAAGAATTCAGACTTGCGGAAGGTGCATCTCTTGAAAAAGAGTTTGTAATGCGCATCGAAAACATCAGATCTCTTATGAACTCTGCAGTAGCATTGGATTCTGAGAGAATTGAAACGGTAAAAACAAGGTTGAGAACTGCAATTGAAGACCTAAAAGCAACTGTAGACGAAAATAGATACGAGCAGGAATTGATATATTATTTGGAAAAATATGATATTACCGAAGAGCGCGTGCGACTTGACAATCACTTGAATTATTTTCTAGAAACGATGCAAGGCGAAGGAAGCAACGGTCGTAAATTAGGATTTATTGTTCAGGAAATGGGACGTGAAATAAATACGATGGGCTCGAAATCAAATCATTCTGAAATGCAAAAAATGGTGGTTCAGATGAAGGATGAGCTTGAGAAAATTAAGGAACAAATACTGAATGTACTCTAAGATATTTTTATGGAACAAGGCAAACTACTAGTTTTTTCGGCACCTTCGGGATCTGGAAAAACGACAATCGTAAAACATCTTTTAAGTATAGAAGAATTGAATCTTGAATTTTCTATTTCAGCGACTTCGAGAGATGTGCGTGGAGATGAAGAGCACGGAAAAGATTACTATTTTATTTCACTTGAGGAATTTAAACAGCACATAAAAGACAGCGATTTTCTAGAATGGGAAGAAGTATATCGCGATAACTTTTACGGAACTTTGAAAAGTGAAATTGAACGTATCTGGGCAAAAGGCAAAAATGTTATTTTTGACATTGACGTTGCTGGAGGACTGCGCATAAAACGTAGATATCCAACCGAAACTCTTGCTGTTTTCGTAAAGCCACCAAGTATTGATGAGCTTAAAATAAGATTGAAAAAACGCTCTACAGAATCTGATGATAAAAATAATATGCGAATTGCAAAAGCATCTGTAGAGCTCGCTACTGCTCCACAATTTGATATGATTATCAAGAATTATGATTTGGATGTGGCAAAACAAGACGCTTACTTATTAGTAAAGGAATTTATCGATTAGTCCAATAAATTCCTTTTTATACTTTATAAATTATTTTAGAATGAAGATTGGTTTGTATTTTGGAACATTTAATCCCATTCACGCAGGACATTTGATCATTGCAAATCACTTGGTTGAGCACACTTCGCTAGATCAGGTTTGGATGGTGGTTACACCGCATAGCCCTTTCAAAAAGAAATCGACTCTTCTTGATGATTATCAGCGGTATGAAATGGTTTTTCTGGCAGCAGAGGATTATCCAAATATTCAACCTTCGGATATTGAATTCAAACTTTCTCAGCCTAATTATACGGTTAATACTTTAGTTCACTTAGAGGAGAAATTTCCACAACACGAATTTTCGTTGATTATGGGCGAAGATAATTTGACCTCACTTCACAAATGGAAAAACTACGAAGTGTTGATTGAGAATTATCCAATTTACGTGTATCCGCGCATTCCACATTCTGAAGAAGCGACGGCAAATTTTCCTCAAGTAAATTTTGTTGACGCACCAATTGTCGAAATTTCCTCAACCTTTATCAGACAGAATATTAAGGAAGGCAAAAATGTTCAGCCGTTACTTCCTGAAAAAGTTTGGAGCTATATCTCTCACAATCTGCTTTATAAAAAATAGATTGCGCGCAATTTATTAACATTTGTTTATTAAAGTTCGGCCGAGGTTTCTCTATCTTTACGGTCACGAATTTAAAAAATATAAGATGCTAAATTTCCAACTATACAATCCTACAAATTACCTTTTCGGAAAAGGTCAAATCGCAAAACTTCCTGAATTAATTCCTGCTAATACCAAAGTACTACTTACTTACGGTGGTGGAAGCATCAAGAAAAACGGAATCTACGACCAAGTAATGACTGCCTTAAAAGGGTACGGAATTGTAGAATTCTCTGGTATCGAGCCAAATCCAAAGTACGAAACGCTGATGAAAGCGGTGAAAGTTTGCCGTGAGCAGAAAATCGGTTTTATCCTTGCTGTTGGTGGTGGATCTGTAATTGATGGAACAAAATTTATTTCTGCGGCAGTAAACTGCGAAACTGAGCCATCGGATATTTTGCATAGAACAGCTGTTGTTGGAAAAGACACTATTCCGTTTGGAACAGTTTTGACTTTGCCAGCTACTGGAAGTGAAATGAATTCGGGAGGAGTAGTTACAATTTTAGCAACCCAAGAAAAATTATCGTTTGGAAGTCCAGAGTTATTCCCACAATTTTCTATTTGTGATCCAGAAGTAATTATTTCGCTGCCAAAAAGACAACTTGAAAATGGTGTTGTAGATGCTTATATGCACGTTCTAGAACAATATATGACTACTAAACACGACGCTTTGCTTCAAGATAGAATTGCAGAAGGCGTTTTGCAGACATTAATCGAAATAGGGCCGGCTGTTGTTGAAAATCCCTCAGATTACACATTAGCATCCAACTTTATGTGGAGTTGTACAATGGCGCTTAATGGACTTTTAAATAAAGGTGTTCCTGTAGATTGGTCTACCCATATGATAGGTCACGAACTTACTGCTTTGTATAATATTGACCACGCAAGAACATTGGCGATAGTTGCACCAAATCTTTACACAGTAATGTTTGATAGTAAGAAAGATAAATTAGCTCAGTACGGACGTAGAGTTTTTGATCTTCAAGGATCTGACGAAAATGTAGCTCGCCAAGCTATTGCTAAAACTGAAGAATTCTTCCAGAAAATGGGAATGAAAACCAAATTATCTGAGAACACGGATAATTATCAAGACACTGCCAAATTTGTATCAGATCGTTTTTCTGAACGTGGATGGACTGGACTTGGAGAAGCAAAAAACATTGGAGTTGATCAAGTAAAAGAAATTCTTGAAATGAGCTATTAAGATTTTAGTAGTTTTATAAAATCAGAAAAGGCGTTCCTGAACTAATCGGGAACGCCTTTCTTCATAACACCAAAACAAAATTTACTAACTCTTTCATCTTATTCAAATAATAATCTGAACGTTAGATTTAGAACGTGAGTAAATTTTAAAAATTATGTAAAAAGCGTTAATGTGGTGTTAAAATTAGAATTTGCTATAAGATAGAGAGAGTTTATTGTACTTAACAATATTTGAGAATAAAAGGTATTTCTTTTTTACATCCTAAATTTACTTTTCAAATCCATTCTCGCGTGTAAAATTCTAATAATTTCAATGTTATCTTCTGAAGTTAATTTGTAAAATATTATATGCTTTCCCGAAATTAATCCTAATAAGTTTAATTTCACTTCGGAATATTTTTTGCCAATTGCAGGATTTTTTCCAATCTTT
>JBBSRP010000262.1:0-3496 GCA_038242935.1 Flavobacteriales bacterium | reverse complement strand
GTGACGCCAACGCATTTTACTTTCGCAATCGGATCGGGAACAATCGAAATGAACAACAATAAAATCATCGTTCTAGTAGACTAAACGACAGATTTTTTTAACTATAGAAAATGCCTAGCAGAAATGTTAGGCATTTTTTTTTGGAGCTATATCCAGCTTTCCACTACAATTCCTCGGCACAAAACATTTTTTGCAATGCCACATAAGGAGCTTCCGTTGGTCGCTCTTCTGTGTCAGAAAAAATTAGTTTTCTTGCCTGCGGGATTTACGCTGCAATCTGGGCTAGGGCTTGGGAGGTGTGGTTAGGGAATTGGTTTTAATAACTAAAAAAACAGATCTTTTAATTCTTCAATTTTTAAAGGTTTAAAACTGCTTGGCATTGATGGATGTAAATTTCTAAAATGCCGTCTCGCTTGTTCTTTTAGATTATCATCGAATATATAATAACATTGATTATGAAAATTATTAAAGCCATTATCTGAAAAAATCTTCGACGTAAACTGCTTCTTTGCTTTTAAGTCTTTAGCTCTTAAATTATTCATACTCTTGTAATTAAATCGAAGTTCCACCAAAACAACAAGTTCGGAAAATCCGTTAAGTGCGATAAATGCAGAATCCATTGATTTATTGTTAGTTCTTTTAGCAATTTTTGCTGTAATCGATTCGGCACAATCCATATCAATTACTAGTTCATTACTCAAAAAGATTGGATAAGCTATCACGCATCCTTCTTTACGTACCAACATTTCATAGTTGGTGATACATTTTCTAAAACTCATAGAGTTTGCAGCACTTATAGTAGCTTTTTTAGAATATATCATTAAATACCATATTTTTCAATTCTATCTAATGCTATGTTAAAGGACTCGAATATTGGATCAATATTTTTCTCCAGATAATTATATTTGTAAGCAACACCTTCTTTTTTGGCCAAATAAAATCTAGTATTATCTAAAACATCTTCACGCTCTGATATGTATCTAATAGCACTTATTAGATCAGGATTATGACTTGCAATAAAGAACTTAGCACCTATTATCTTATTAATTAACACTATTATTCTGGCGTATTCTACGATCCACTGAGGATGTAAATTTGATTCAGGTTCGTCAAAAATGAGTAGCGTTTTATCATCTATATAACCTAGTTTTAGTAACATCTGAATTATACTGAAAGATTTTACACCTGTCGCACAATCCATTAAATTAAATACCTTTCCGTCCGCCTTTCGTCTAAACGAAAATGTAGATGAAGCCAAAATATCATCATCGAATTTAACATCGCCTTCAAGAATCTCATCGCTAATTAAACTTGTAAGTTTAGAATCCTTCTTTTGATATTTATTACTAGATAATAGCTCATTCAAGTCATTCCAATGTTGATTGTCTGAACTGTATTCACCAAGCATCATAGGCGTGTCAATATATATTGTATTCTGAATGCCGTACGGAATAGATATGTGATTTTTTGATAATGACAGTAATAACTCTTCAAATTCATATACTTCCAGCTTTTTTGGAAGATCTGAAGTATGGAAAACATTATTAATTTCTTCCTTCACTAAGAAATTATTACGAGATTTAATTAGACCGAACGCATTTTTGAAAGCATCCTCAATTTTAAGTTTTATTAAATCAAAAGGTATGACATTATTTTCCTCATTGATGCTATTAATATCTAATAAATCGTTTGCTATGTAAGATAGTCTCTTGTACTGACTTTTTTGAAGATTTTCTTTGTCACTCAAGCTTATTACTAGATTGATCCTATCTAAAAGATACAACATTTGTTTTAGTAGATCTTCTGTAGGGATTTGAGTTTGCAGTTTGTCAATGATAAGTGTCAAGTCCTTTGCCATATCATTTTTAAGTTGTCTATCCAAAATAAATCTATCACGTATTGCTATGTCTAAAAACCTTAGTACATTGCTCAATTTTGTGTGCAGATTTTCACCAACTAAATAGTCATACGAACTAGAAATTTTAAATATGTAGTATAATAATTTTGAAATGGTACTCTTTCCGCAGCCATTTTCTCCAGCAACAACAGTAATACCATCTATAACAATATCAGCAGTACTAATTGCTCTATAGTCTTCAATCTTTATTCTGACCTTTGCGGGCTTATGCATAACTTTATAATGTTTGATGATTATTTGCGATTAATTTACTTTTCAAATATATGATAGGTGCCAAAAAACGATACTGTATTGATTTAGAAAAACAAAAATATGAATTATTAAATTTAGCAAGTCCTAATTTAGCGTATAATTATAGAGGTCTCTCGCAAACTTGTTTATTGGACGAAGGAGACCCGAGCACAGCGAACGGGCGAAGCAAATCACATAATACTGCGCAAACAATTCAAATCAAATTCTCGCTTCGCGGAAAGGTGATTTCGTTGCTCCTATCAAATCCCACAAGTTTGTCATTTCGACAAAGGAAACCCGAGCAAAGCGAATGGGCTAAGCAAATCACATAATATTGCGCAAACAATTTACACATAACTATCCATTCAAATACTCGACGATATAATTTTTCTGTACATTATGTTATCTATTAAGTTTGCTTTCTGACATATTTGTATACTATATTATCTACTGTAGTTTAATACAGAATTATGATATCGTTAATGGAAGTAATGTAAGATGTTGTTTTAATTTTAAGCTCTCTACCTCGCCACACCTTCAGGAAACTTCACTTTATCTGGCGCCGCATTTAATATCGGCAAAGCAGCCGTCAAAATCCTTGTTCGTCTAGGAGTTGTTTCTGTAGGAAGTACAGGATAAGAAACCACCGCTTCCATCCACGCATAAGCGTTGGTTCTAAAATATACCGCTGGCTCAATTGTAATTGCAGTATAAACATTCAAATAATTCTCTTCAAAGTCTTGTCGTGCAGCTTGGCATAAAACTTCGGCAACAAAATTTAAATCGCTGGTGTACGCAATCTGAATTGCGGTTTCATTCCAAATAAATGGTGCTTGTGGACCAGAGTAATTAAGAACCTCCGATTTTAAGACCATCGAATTTGGAAAGCGAATCACACGACCACTCAAACGGTCATTTGTAAGGTAGTTTCCGCTGAACTCAAGTAAAGTTGTATCTAAGTAATTGATTTCGATAACATCGCCTTTAAAGCCGTTCAATTCGATTCTTTCCCCCACACGGTAGGGAGTTCTAAAAATGATGTAAAGCCATCCGATAAAAGATGAGATTGGTGTTTGCAAGGCAAAACCCAAAATCAAGGATAAAAGTCCAAATGAGAATGCTGCGGTATACCAATTCTGGAAAAGAAACGAGAGCAGCATCACAAATACCAGTAAGTTAATGACCAGATGCGAAATCCTTACAAGGTTGTAATTATGTCCAACTGATTGATTTCGAGTAACTATATATCTTTCAACCAACTTGCCGAGTAAAAGAAATATTGAGATAATTAGAAATGTTATAGATGCTTTAACTAAAAGTGGGAAATACTTTAGTGGAATATCAACT
>JBBSRP010000261.1:0-3533 GCA_038242935.1 Flavobacteriales bacterium | reverse complement strand
TCTCGTTGATATGTCTCCAAAGGTTCAAACCCTTCACACGGACCTTTGCAGTTGCCAATATGATATTCTAGACAAACCTTATATTTTCCGCTCTCAATGTTCTGCTTGCTTAAATCGTAATTGCATGTACGTAAAGGATAAATTTCCTTAATCATATCAAGCAGTGTATGAACGATTTTGAAGCTTGTATAAGGTCCAAAATATTCAGATCCGTCCTTAATCATTCTACGAGTTGAAAAAACTCTAGAGAAACGTTCGTTTTTGATACAGATCCATGGATAGCTTTTGTCATCTTTTAAAAGGACATTGTAACGAGGTTGCAGCGTTTTTATGAGGTTATTTTCCAACAATAAAGCATCACTTTCTGTAGGTACAACAATATGTTTTATTGTCACAATTTTCTTTACAAGTACGTTTGTACGTCCAATATCGTGAACCTTATTAAAATAGGAGGCGACACGCTTCTTTAAATTTTTAGCTTTACCAACATAAAGAATTTTGCCTTCTTTATCGTAGTATTGATACACTCCTGGGCTATCGGGAAGCGTCTGTATTTGTAAAGCGAGAGGAGTTAACTGCATAAGGCAAAGTTACTTATTTAGACTATAGACTGAAACTAGTAAACGTTAATCCTATTGTTAATTTATACAACGCTAATATCTCCAATTAGTGCTTTTGTTAATGTGTAGAACTCCACATCACAATATATTAGCTAAATTTTTGTTAAGAAAGTCCAAAAAATTTTATAGATTTGGCTTTCTTAAAATACACAAACTTAATATCATGAAGAAAAATTACATTTTAGCATTGCTTGTCTTTACAGGATTTACATTTGCCCAGTCTACAGATCCTGCTCCTTACTGTCTTGCAACTTTTGACAATGGAGTCTTTGACATTGACAATGCTATCAATCAAGTTCAAATAGGTAGTTTGAATAATATAAGCGGTGGACGATACGCTTACCCGCACTACGTATTTTATAACAATTTACCGACAGTAGAACTAGAGCGTGGACAATCTCATGAAATGACATTGAAATTTGATGTTTTTGGTGGTGCTGGTTACGGAGTATGGATCGATTTTAATCAAGACGGCATTTTCGTGCCACAAGAGCGCGTATTGGGAACATTAACAGAGTCATTAGAATTTGGTGAAAATATTTCTCTTACTCAATCATTTACCATTCCTGCAAATGCACTTCTTGGTGATACTCGTATGAGAATAAGAATTGCCGAAGATGATAACTTTTCTCAAGGCACAAACTTCAATACACCTCCTTGTAACGAAGGAGAAACTTCGTTGGGAATTCTTGACTGGGGAGAAACTGAAGATTATACTGTAAAAATCACAGGAGTACTTGGAGTTAATGATGCTTCAAAATCGACATTCTCAGTTTATCCAAACCCAGTAAATTCTGTATTGAACATCAACACAGCAACTTCAGAAATTATGTCTTACAAGATTTTCAACTTGCAAGGAGCTCAAATTATGTCAGGAGATGTAAACTCAAGCAACAATCAGATTTCTGTAGATGCTATTTCTCAAGGAATTTATTTTATCAAAATGACTGCTGCAGATAATACTTCAAGCACATTAAAATTTATCAAGAAATAAAAATAATACTATTTGTTAGTACAACCAAAAACCAACCAAACCCCCAAAACCTTTAGATTCGTCTAAAGGTTTTTTGTTTTGTAAAATTTTGCATTCTACTTTTACGCTTCCTTACTAATAAAGTCAATTTTAATAAAATGATCAAGCAAAAAATCCACAGGTTTATAAATGAAAGTCCGCTTTTTCTAAATTTCATTTACCTCCTCATTTTATTAAATGTCAGTATGTTGATTGTAGCATCGTACAAAGATCTTTTTGATGAATATATCGAATGGTTTGAGTACTTTGAAGTTTTTACAGTAGTTGTTTTCAGCATCGAATATCTACTACGGTTGTGGACTGCCGATCTGGAATTCAAAGGTAAAAACGGATTTGTAACTCGTTTAAAATTTGTCTTTTCGTTTTACGGATTGATAGATCTTTTTGCAGTTTTACCTTTCTACTTGCCACTTTTCTTCGCTTTCGATCTGAGAGTACTCCGTATTCTTAGACTATTTAGGTTGTTGAGAATTTTTAAACTTGGAAGATTATCGAAATCATTGCAGACAATTACAGCAGTCTTGAAAGAGTCAAAATCTGAATTGGCGATCACTGTATATGTTGCTTTTATTCTGATGATCTTATCTTCTACACTGATGTATTATGTAGAAAATGAAGTACAACCAGAAAAATTTGAAAATATTGGACAATCCATGTGGTGGTCAGTCGCAACTTTGACAACTGTGGGTTACGGTGACATTTACCCAATAACTGGATTGGGAAAAATCCTAAGTTCGATTATTGCCTTAGTCGGCATAGGTTTTGTAGCGTTGCCAACAGGTATCATAAGTTCGGCTTTCATTAATAGAATGCAGACACAAAAAGACGCCGGAAAAGATTGCGAATGTCCTAACTGCGGAACGAACTTTAAATGCTAAACCTGCTGTAGTCTAGTAATTATGTTTTTAATAATTTCCATATTCTGAAAATTCTTGCCGTAATCAAACAAAGTCGATTTTACCACTGGTTTGCTAGTGATGCGAATTTGATTCTCTTCATTTTCGATAATAATTGTTTCCCCAAAAGATCTCAAAGTATCAAAACCAGAGCGGTAACGAAGTGTTGTGCTATTTTCTATTTCCAAAACCCATTTGGTATTTTTACGAATTTCTAAAGCTAGAATTTTAAAATCAACCTGTCCATCGATGTTTTGAATTTGTCGAGGCGAATAATCTTCTTTTACTCCAGCATAAGATGCAGCAATCACTTGGATAAGTACAAGAATTACTGTAAATAATAATGCTGGAAGAAATACGCTGCGTCCCCAAATAATATCGCCGAAATCATTGGCAAGCAATTGAGAAAGTGCTATTAGAAGCGTCATAAATACGAAGCTTCGTAAAAACATATTGATTATAGATTTCATTCTAAAGATTTATGCTGTTGCTAAAGACCACAAGGTAGATAAATTATAATTCTCTAACAATTTCCATTTAGAAATCCGCCTATTTTTTGAATGTAGATTTTGGCTTTCGCCGGATGAAGAATTAAAACTTGCCACCGTTACTGCTGAAGTTTTTCGTGATTTTTTGGCTTTCACCGAATATATCAATTTAAACTTTACTGAATTTGCTGTTGAAATTGTCACTTTTGGCTAGAGCATCTGACACATTCTTGATACCATGTACTTAATGAATTACGAACGAATCTTATTTTTGATTATTTCGATTATTCCATTTTTTGGATTTTTTCAATCTTTAAATCTTTCAATTCTTCTGCTTTCACCGAATATATTAATTTAAACTTTACTGAAGTTGCTATTGAAATTGTCACTTTTGGCTAGAGCATCTGACACATTCTTGATACCATGTACTTAATGAATTACGAACGAATCTTATTTTTGATTATTTCGATTATTCCATTTTTTGGATTTTTTCAAT
>JBBSRP010000260.1:0-3551 GCA_038242935.1 Flavobacteriales bacterium | reverse complement strand
TGAGCCAACGAATGCAAAGGAAAATAACTTCATTACTGCTCCGCCAAGTTTTTCAGCAAATCTGAATTCCTTTCTATCACCTAATAATAAAGAGGGCTGCATAATCGCGACACTTTTGAAAGTTGTGACTTTTAGAAAATCTTCTATTTCACCTTTAGTCTTCATATAATAATTTGACACTTTTGAATCTGCACCCAAAGCAGAGATTATCAAAAACTGCGAAACACCATTATCCATAGCGCACTTTGCGAAATTCTTAGGAAAGACAAAATCTACTTTTCTAAAAGCTTCCTCACTTCCCGCCTGTTTGATTGTGGTTCCGATGGTGCAGAAAAAGTCGTCTCCTTTTACTAATTCACAGTATTGATCTGGCTTATCAAAATCGACAATATGATTGATAAGCTTTGGATGCTCAACTACAACTTCTCGGGAAAAGCTGATTACTTTGTCGTATTGACTGCTATCTAAAAGTTGTTGTAGTAGGTGTGATCCTGTTAGGCCTGTGCTTCCTATTATTAATGCGGTTTTCATAGATGTTTTTTGTTTTGTGGTATGGGGAAGGTACGAAGAAATGCGGATTGTAACTTTATTACAGGACAAGCTTAATACGATCAATAAGTAACAGAGTTTTTGAAAATTGTTAATATTTAGAATTTCTATAGTCTACATATTTACTTTTATTACATTTGTGAAACAAAAAACCACTCTGGTTAGAGTGGTTGATTAAATAAACTTAATCTTTGATTGAAATTATACACATCAAGACTAAGAATACTGCAAATGTTACTTCTTGCATCTTTACTATATTTAAATTTATTAAATATTTGTAATAAGACAAACCTTAGTTCGCGCTGAGGTTTTTTTTGCCTTAAGAGACTGTAAACTCAACTCTGTCTGAATAAAAAAATTTTATTAATTTTATTCAAACAGAAGTTATGGAGACGCAAGCACAAAAAGAGTTAGAAAAGAAGGCATTAGACCAGTTATTGTCTGGAGAAAGTTTATTTGGAAAGGATGGAGCCTTTGCTCCGATGCTGAAAAGCTTTATAGAAAAAGCGTTAGAGGCAGAGATGAATGCACATTTAGCAGCTAGCACAATTAAAAATAAGCGCAATGGAAAGGGCAAGAAGACACTAAAAACCAACTTAGGCACCATTGACATTACCACGCCAGAAGACCGCAATAGCAGTTTTGAACCTACTATTGTAAAGAAAAGACAGACCATATTGGCTGACAATCTTTCTGATAAAATCATTGGTTTATATGGCCTTGGAATGAGCCTTAGAGATATCTCAAATCATATACAAGAGATGTATGATATGGATATTTCGCATACAGTACTAAGTGAAATTACCGATAAAATAATCCCAGAGGTCAAGGCGTGGCAAAGTCGTCCGCTGGAACCAATGTATTGTATAGCCTGGTTGGACGCTATGCATTATAAGGTAAAGGAAGACGGTAAATTCAAGCACAAAGCCTTGTATAATATACTTGCAATCAATAAAGATGGAAAAAAGGAAGTTTTAGGGATGTATATTTCAGAAAACGAAGGAGCTAACTTTTGGCTGCAAGTACTTACCGATTTAAACAACAGAGGATTGCAAGATATTTTGATTGCTTGTACTGATAATTTAAAGGGATTTAGCGAAGCTATTTTAAGTGTGTTCCCAAAGACACAGATTCAAAAATGTGTTGTGCATCAAATTCGAAATTCCTTAAAATATGTCGCCTCAAAAGATCAAAAGGAATTTTTAAAGGACTTGAAATTAGTTTACAGAGCTGTAAACAAATCAGTTGCAGAAGATGAATTGTCAAAATTGTCCGAAAAGTGGGAGTCGAAATATCCAGTTGTAATAGAAAGTTGGCATCGCAATTGGGAAGAACTAACAGCATATTTTGAATACACTGAACCGATTCGTCGAATAATTTACACCACAAATGCTGTGGAAGGCTTTCACCGTCAAGTCAGAAAAGTGACTAAAACCAAAGGCGCATTCACTAACGATATGGCCTTACAAAAGCTCGTCTACTTAACGGTCAGAAACGTTCAGAAAAAATGGACATCACCACTGAACAATTGGAGCTTGACAGTACAACAATTATATATTAAATTTGGGGATCGAATATCATTAGATATCAATGCTAAAACCAAGATGGCGTGACGCTGCCGCTGGGCGCCATTTTAAAAGCAAGACGATTTTTTCAAAGCAACATTATCAATAGAAAAAATCATATTACTTTTAAAACGGAAAACCAATACAGACAGAGTTTAATTTACACTCCCTAACCCCTTTAAAACTTAACCTACCAAATTCAGCAGTAACTATAACTGAATCCTAAAAACTTCTTAGTGCAAACCTTTTCTATCTCTTGACAACTTTTTTTGTTATGGAAGCATCAATGGAATTAATGTGTACTAAATATGTACCTTCGGAAAGAGCCGACATATCAACGATTACTATATCGGATTGCGGAGATATTCTAATTACTTCCTGACCTAGCATATTAAAAACCTTTATACTAGTAATTTCTTGACTATTGATAATTGTTAATTGATCACTAACAGGATTTGGATATAGTACTAAATTTTCTATACTTTCGTCTTTGAGACCTAGTTGTACTGAAACAGTTACAGCAAATGGTGCAGAATAACATTCGTTCTGCTCTCTTACAGCATAATAAGTAAAATTTGATTGTATCGCTGTTGTAACTGGCAGTTCATTCGCAAGAGATAGAGCATCTTCAATTGTCGAAAACCACAAAATGTCATTTCCACTCGGTTGGAGATCTGCTAGTGTAGCGTCTTCTAATGCATCGACGGTTAATATTTGACTTGCTGATGCTGTAATAGGCTCAACTTGATTTACAACTGCTATCACCTCGGTGCGCTTTGGATTTTGGCATAAAATTGTTCCCGAAAATAGAAAAACTGGTCTAATATTGAAAGTCGAAATATTGTTGGTGATATTTGCACACACTACATCAGAATCGGTCGCTGTAAAAAAGTTTGCTTTAATACTCGAGATATATTCGGTATCATCTGCAAGTACTCCCCTATTCATAGTTGGCGTAGAAACAGGATTCCCATGACAAAATTCGATTACGATATTTGAAATCCCATCCCAATCGAATGGTTCCGAAAACTGAAAAACATTATTACCATCTATTGGCATATAGCTAGGCGAGGTAAATACCGTGGCAAATGTGGAATTATCTATGAATTCTGTAAGTTGAGCAGTAGTGGTTGCGCCAATTTTGACATTGAGGCCAATCATAGGAAGTGTCCCTGCATTTGTCACAGTCAAACCCACAGAATTTAACGGACCTGCAATCATATCTTGGTCTCTCAACTCTTGGGCAGGGATTATGTGCTGGGTGTGATTATTACTCCAAACAGAATAGAAAGGATTTTGATACCCTTGAGCCACCTGATCCCCATTTCCGATTTTTACGGTCTGATCTGCTTCCACTATTTTGGACTGCGTAAAATAGGAAGTGGTAGTCTGCAGAACAGGTGTTGTAAATACACTCCCAGTATATATAACTTCAGA
>JBBSRP010000259.1:0-3581 GCA_038242935.1 Flavobacteriales bacterium | reverse complement strand
TTATCAAATTCATTGACACCATCAGCATATTCTGTACTTGACAGAGAAACCTGCTGAACCATTGCGTAATTTACAATATTTATCACCACCTCAGCGTTATTTTGTACGTTGAGCAAAGTATGTTTGACAGTATTGTCACGCACGCGTCTTGCTGGCGAGAATACCAAAATTGGAGGATTTGAACTAAAGACATTAAAAAAACTGAAAGGTGAAAGATTTGGATTTCCATCTTCGTCCAAAGTGCTAGCAAAAGCTATAGGACGTGGCGCAACCGCTGTCTGCAAATATCCCTGCAATTCTTGTGGCGTAACTTCTTTAGGCTCGAAACTTATCATTTGATTTTGGCTTTGAGCAAAAATACTAAAATCATTTGGTTTCAGTCTTGCACAATTCGATGATAGTGAAAGTATTTCTCAACAATTGAAACACCAAAATCACATCTGAATGTGTACATTTATAAATCTAAAAAATATCTATGCAGTTCGCCGAAAAAAATAATACTCTACGTTGGATTATTATCGCATTCTCTTTCTTTATCACAGTTCTTATTCTTTGGAATACCTATATATTTTTCCAAATATTTAAAAATGAAGAACGCACAAAAATGGAATTTTGGGCAGAGGCACAAAGGACACTTTTGCAAGCAGATGTATTTACAGATGTGGAGCTTCCGTTAAAGATAATTAGTCACAAT
The DNA here is from genome assembly GCA_038242935.1 of Flavobacteriales bacterium. Lineage (GTDB taxonomy): Bacteria > Bacteroidota > Bacteroidia > Flavobacteriales > Flavobacteriaceae > Flavobacterium. Next base: position 2,887 of record JBBSRP010000259.1, on the reverse strand, counting down.
ACGACAATTCCAATTCTATTGACCAACGAAAAAGACAGTATTATTAATGGTGTGAATATCGATGAGAAAATATTAAAAAATCACAAGCTTTCGCTAAATTTACTCGAGACGCTTAAAAAAGAGAACGAACCGATAGCTTATGAATATGTTCCAGGCAGTTTTCAATATCTCTACTACGGAAATTCTTCTCTGCTCAATCAGCTGAAGTATTATCCTATCGCATTACTGCTGATAATTGTACTATTCGCAGCCCTAGTTTACAATTTCTATGCAAGCAACAAAATGTCTGCGCAAAACAAACTTTGGGCGGGAATGGCAAAGGAAACGGCGCATCAGATAGGCACGCCATTATCATCACTTCTCGGCTGGATCGAAATTATGAAGGCGGATAATATTGATGAGACAATTGTTACTGAACTTGAAATTGACATTAATAGACTTCAAACAATTGCAGATCGTTTTTCAAAAATTGGATCAGCGCCAGTCCTTGAAAGAATTGATGTGGTAAGTGAAACTCAAAAGTCTTTTGAATATCTCACATCGAGATTTTCAAAGCAAGTTATCTTTACTTTTCAAGGATTGCCATCTCCTGTAATGATCGATTTAAATGCAGCACTTCATAGCTGGACAATTGAGAATCTTGTCAAAAATGCTATTGATGCTATGAAAGGACGAGGTTCTATTTCTGTGATAATGGAAGAAGATGCTAAGTTTGTGAAAATCCTAGTAAGCGATTCAGGAAAGGGAATTCCGAAGAATCAGTTTAGAAATATTTTCGAACCTGGTTTCACCACCAAAAGACGCGGTTGGGGATTGGGTCTTTCTCTTACCAAACGAATCGTTGAAGAATATCACAGAGGCCGAATCAAAGTATCGAAATCAGAAATCGGCAAAGGCACAACGATTCAGATTAGTTTTAAAAAAACTGTTTAGAACTTCATTTTTTTCTTGGACTTTCTAGGAGAGGATTTAGAAATAAAAACTGCTTTCTCTCCGTCCCATTTATAGGTTTCGGTATGCGAAGTTATATTTAGAATATAGGAATTATTCTTTTCTGACTCTTCATCGTATATACCTTCCTCAATTTGTTTGATAATGAGATTTGACTTTCCACCTTTTTCTTTCGGAAAAATAAAGTCTTCAGAGTGATAGAATATTCCAGCATCACTCACATCGTATTTCTCAGGAAGTTGGATAAAATCTTTGCCGGTCCATCCAAAATAATAATACAAGGTTGGAATACCACAAGCTTCGCCACTGAAACTAATTCGGAAAATATCTTCCAAACCTTTCAAACCAAGACTTCCGATGGCTTTCCCTTCAAAAAAAGCACTTCCAGAAATCGCTTTCTTGATAGTTTTCTGACCAACGACAGCTTTATTCTTATCTAATAGCTTTACTGAAATAGTGAAATTCTCGACTTCATAGTTTTCAGAATTACGTTCATTCTGAATTCTATCAATAGATGTCAGATACAAATGATTCTTTGATTCCTGAAATCCAATTGCAGTAAAACCTTTCCACAGATATCCAGTAGAAGTTTTGCCTACTGTATTTTGATATTGAAATTCGACCCAAGGAACATTTATTCCTTTTATCTGCAGATACTTTTCGGTCGTGTTCAAAACATGGATCGACTTACCGGCTTGTAAAGAATCTAGCAATTGAGAATTAATAGATGGACTTTCTCGCACATAGCAATTTGCAGCAGCAATCTTCGCATCATATTCTTCGTAGCCATTCCAATAATAGTTGTGATCTCTTTCTTCCTGAGCAAAGCCCGCGAATTGGAAGAATGCGATGACAAAAATCAGATAATATTTCATATTTCTTTCGAATAAAAAAAAACCACAAACTCAAATGACTAGCACCAAATTTGTGGAATTTAAAATTTATATTTTCTCTTAATTCAGATTACATATTTGCAGCAATCTTAGCTGCGATTGCTTTTAATTCGTCTGCTTCAAGTTTTACTTTCTTTTCAAAACGCATATCGTCCATCTCATTTAGCGGAATCAAATGCACGTGCGTGTGAGGAACTTCAAGACCAACAACAGCCATTCCTACCCGCTTGCAATCAATAGATTTCTCCAAGGCAATGGCAACTTTTCTAGAAAACTTCATCAATTCTAAATACAGATCTTCTTCCATATCAAAAATCTTATCAATTTCCTGCTTTGGAATGCATAATGTATGTCCTTTTGCATTTGGATTTACATCCAAAAAAGCTAAGAACTTATCAGTTTCTGCCACTTTATAAGCTGGAATTTCGCCCTTGATTATTTTGGTAAACACACTTGCCATAGTAAGAAAAGTTTAATGATTGTAAGTTTAGTCTCTTGTGATTTCTACGATTTCGAATTTCAAGACTCCATTTGGAACAGTAATTTCGGCGATGTCGCCAACAGATTTTCCTAGCAACCCTTTTCCAATTGGAGAAGTTACCGAGATTTTTCCTGTTTTTAGATCTGCTTCACTTTCGGCCACTAGAGTATATTTCATCTCCATTTTATTGGCTTGATTCCTAATTTTTACATTTGACAATACCAATACTTTCGAAACATCAAGCTGTGACTCATCAATAAGACGTGCATTTGCATTTACTCCTTCAAGTTTAGAAATCTTCATTTCCAATAGTCCTTGTGCTTCCTTTGCTGCATCATATTCGGCATTCTCAGATAGATCGCCTTTATCGCGTGCATCTGCAATGTCTTGAGATGCTTTTGGACGCATCACACTTTTTAAATGGTCCAACTCTTCGCGAAGTTTTTTCAGACCATCTACGGTATAATAAGATATCGTACTCATAAATTTATTATTTATATAAAATAGAAAAAAATCCCATTTTCGAGGGGATTTCTTAGTTGCAAAGGTATACTTTCTTTTT
>JBBSRP010000258.1:0-3586 GCA_038242935.1 Flavobacteriales bacterium | reverse complement strand
CTCGTTGTGCTAATCCACTTTGCTTCCAAGATTCAACTTGAGAGAGCATAAATTCTTTTTTGTCCATAACTAGATTTGTTTGAAACAAAAATAGTTGCTTAGGTTAATTTAGAAAAGATGTGGTTGGACGGGTGGATACATAAGAATGGCACAAATAAAATGGCATTAATAATAAAGAAATTAGAATTTACAGTTTCAGAAGGTGATGAACTGACCGAAAAGACACTTGAATATTCAAAGAAGACAGGCTTTAAACACATAGTCAGCAATCCGAGAGAAAAAATCATAAGATTTGAACGTGGTTCGATTGCTTCAAATATGTGGACACTTAATCCATTAAAATGGAAATCTCAAATTGAAATCGAAATTGATGGGCAAGAAGTAAGAGCAACCTTCAGTATTAATGCAACTGGACAAATTCCAACAAACAAAGAGGAAGAGCTCTGGGAAGCATTCATTGCCAATCACCAGAAATATGTTTATGACTCAAATTTTGATTTCCTCAACGAGAATTCAGGGAATTTAAAATCGACAAAAAGCAAAAACCTACAATATTTAGGTTGGACTGCGCTTGGAGGAATTATTGGCGCAATACCTGGAGTATTCATTGCAAAATCTACAGGGATAGATTCAATTGTATCTATTGGAGCAGCAATTGGAGCAGTTGTATTTTTGATGATAAAGATCAAAGGCGATAAGAAGAAAAAAGACTTATAGTAACACCAAACCAAAGAATACTTGAAAATTAAATTGAGTTATTTCCATTTTGGAAACAGCTAAACTGTGATGCAGAAAATCATAAATCGACAAATTAAGGTAATCAGATTTGAAAAGTAAAAAATATTAATTGATTGCTTTAAAGCAGTAAATTCCACTAACTTGAATCTTAAACCGTCTATTATGAGTGATTTAAATTCCAAATGAGAAAAGCTTCGTTTTATATACTGCTGCAGATGGAAGCGTAAAAATCCAAGCTATTTTAAATAATGAAACAATTTGGCTCACACAGAAATCCATAGCTGAATTGTTTGGAGTGCAAAGACCTGCAATTACGAAGCACTTAATTAATATTTTTGAATTTTGAGAACTACAGGAAATTTCAGTTAGTTCCATTTTGGAACATACTGCCGAAGACGGCAAAATTTACAATACAAAATACTACAACCTAGATGCAATAATTTCAGTCGGCTATCTCGTCAACTCATCTAAAGCTATGCAATTCCGAATCTGGGCTACGCAAACCTTGAAAGAATATATTATCAACGGTTTTGTGATGAATGATGAGCGCTTAAAGCAAGGAACAACAACGTTCGGAAAGGATTACTTTCGAGAACTTCTCGATAGAGTTCACTTTATCCGTCCAAGCGAACGTAGAATTTATCAACAGATTACAGATATATTCGCAGAATGCAGTATCGATTATGATCCAAAAGCAGATGCTACCAAAAAGTTTTATGCTACCGTCCAGTATAAATTTCACTTTGCAAATACTGGAAATACCGCTGCAGAAATCATTTACAAAAAAGCAAATAGTCAATCTCCAAATATGGGATTAAATACTTGGAAGAATTCGCCAGAAGGAAGAATTCTAAAAGCAGATACCGAAATTGCCAAAAACTATTTGGAACAAGAAGAAATCAAACAATTGGAACGTACGGTTTCAGTCTGTTTTGATTATATCGAAAATCTCATAGAACGCCAGAATACCTTTACAATGATAACTTTGGCAGAAAGTGTGAATAAATTTCGAAGTTTTAATGAATACGAAGTTTTAGATGATTTGGGCAAAATCTCACATTTACAAGCCGTAAACAAAGCTTCAAAAGAATATGACACTTTTAATAAAACCCAGAATATTATTTCGGATTTTGATAAATTAGTGCGGGAAATAAATCAAAGAAAGGAAGGAGCTTAAAATTCTTAGCTGTCAGCTGTCAGTTTATATCCTTCCACATAATACTTCAATTCGAACCGTCCGGAAATCCCGAACAGTCCAATAAGTTGCCAAAAAAAAATGAAATTTCACGAAAAGTAAGTAATCTGTAAACAGTAAACTTTATTTAAACTGTAAACCATAAACGCTTCTCCAACTTAACGCAATGCGAGAAAACTGTTAACAGTTAACTGTAAACCGTCCACCTCCTAAACTGTAAACTTCCTTAAAAGCAAAAACCTCTTAATTTTTCAATTAAGAGGCTTTTCAGTACCCGGAGCCGGAATCGAACCGGCACGGTTTCCCACTGGTGTTTGAGACCAGCGCGTCTACCAATTCCGCCATCCGGGCAAAACTTTAGATTCTAAAAATGTTCAAAAGATTTCAAAAAATCTCCCAAAACATCCTTTCATCTTAGCAGTGTGCAAATGTAAATAAATATTATTCGATATCAACAAAAAAAAATAAAAATTTTTGCGCACCTCACCAATATAATCCTTAAATTTGCACCTCGTTACAAAAAACACAACAACAACTAACTACACCCGAGGCGTTTATCACAATAAGCTTTATTCTAAGACAAAGCCTAAATGTAGTTATCGCATCGGAACAAAAACATTAGATTAAAATGCAACACCAAGAGCCAGAAGCAAAGATATTTGCCTGTTCGAAAAGTGTATATCTAGCAGAAAAGATTGCCGCAGAATACGGCATTCCGCTAGGGAAAGTAACTTTCTCCGTATATAGTGACGGCGAATTCCAACCTTCTTATGAAGAGTCAATCAGAGGGTTACGTGTTTTTATAGTATGCTCTACGTTCCCAAATGCAGACAATCTAATGGAACTACTCCTGATGATCGACGCTGCAAAACGTGCATCAGCCAGACATATTACTGCGGTAATTCCATACTTTGGTTGGGCTAGACAAGATCGTAAAGACAAACCGCGTGTGCCGATTGGAGCAAAACTTGTAGCAAATTTATTACAAGCAGCTGGCGCAACTCGTGTAATGACAATGGATCTGCATGCAGACCAAATACAAGGATTCTTTGAGAAACCAGTAGACCATCTTTTTGCCTCAACAATATTTTTACCATACGTAAAAAGCCTAAATCTGAGCAACCTTACAATTGCTTCGCCAGATATGGGAGGTTCAAAAAGAGCTTATGCCTATTCAAAATTCCTACAATCAGACGTAGTTATCTGCTACAAACAACGTAAAGTTGCCAATGTTATAGATACAATGGAGCTTATTGGAGATGTAAAAGGGCGCAACGTGATTCTTGTAGATGATATGATAGACACAGGTGGTACGCTTGCAAAAGCTGCCGACTTGATGATAGAAAAAGGTGCTCTAAGTGTTCGTGCAATCTGTACACACGCATTATTATCAGGCGATGCGTATGAGAAAATCGAGAACTCAAAGTTGACTGAGTTGATAGTAACAGATTCTATTCCGTTGCGCAAATCAACACCTAAAATCCGCGTAGTAAGCTGCGCTCCATTATTTGCAGAAGTAATGCAAATGGTGCAACACAACAATTCTATTAGCGGTAAATTCCTAATGTAACATATTATTAATAATTATATTTTTTTACAATGAAAGCGATTACAATTAAAGGATCAGAAAGAGAAAGCGTGGGCAAAGTAGCT
>JBBSRP010000257.1:0-3604 GCA_038242935.1 Flavobacteriales bacterium | reverse complement strand
TATTCCCAGTGGTGAGCCGACGGTTATATACTTGCAAGCAGAAATGCTTGAGTTATCTCTTAATACATTATAACCAACAATTGCACCGAGAGAATGACCAACGACAACGCAAGGTTCGTTATCATATGCTTTTTTAACCCCAGAATTTATTTCGTCTTTTATGCCAGAAATAGTTAAATAAAGAAACACGTCATAAGTAAATTGACTTAAAGACGCTTCGCTCCACTTGCTTTTTTTATCAATTGCTTATAAAATTGATTAAACCCATCCCCAATTTAGTGATCCCTTTTTCCGTAACGATAGCTGGATTTCGCAGTTCAATCTCAGTTGTTGCAATGTCTGCATTGTTTGCAAGCTCTTGCAGGAAATCATGGAAGAAGCGAGAGTAGGGAGAACTTACTCCGCCTCCTTTTTCTATGATTTCTTTGGCTGGTTTGCCAAAATCCAGAACTAATTTATCTAGCAGCTTTCCATAATATAGGAAAAATAATATTTTAGTCCGCAATTGGCAGCGTCGCCCGCCGCTCTAGACCTTTCATCGTCTTGATACTTAAATGTCCCTTGCACTTTTACTATATCAGTCCGCTCAATAGATTTTTTATGGTCTTGATCTTTCGAAATTTTGTAAGTTATAAATGCGATTTTTGGCACGTTTACAAGTACAGTTTCAGTATCATGCAAAGTATCAATCACTCCCGATTAGCAAGACATCAATAGAAGCAAAATCGCAAAATTTAGAAAATATGTTGTTTTTGTAACTGAATGATTCATAACATCTTAAATGCTTCGCAAATTTATTCTATTTTCTAGATTTTTCTACAATAAAATTAATGTTTCTATAAGAATTTTTTGGAGCTTTATCCTGCTGTCCACTATATCTTTCCTGCCCAAAAGAAGGGGCAGGAAAGGATGCCGTTTCCATCAGGGCTAGGGCAGTAGTGTGCTATAGAACTGAGACATAAGTACAGTTTAAAATTTTATAAACACGTTTTTGAATATGCTTCTATCATTCTAACGTAAGGTAAAACTTGAATATCCGTGTCAAGATTATTTAGCATAATATTTCTAACATCTTTTTTGATGCTTTTATCAGCTTTTATTTCCTTGATTTTTGCTTTTTCCAATTCGTCAGTTTGAAAATACTCCGAATCAAAATTCCAAATTCCTTTGGCATCAGTATTTGATTTTATGAATTCAGGGCAAGCTTTAAAAATTTCAACTAAACCGCCTGTCCACTTATTAAATAATTTTTTTGGCTTAAAAATATCGGAGATAGCATAATCTTTCACATTAATAGCAACATTATTTTTCGGGTCGTTTAAGTAAATTAAAGTTGCAGCCTTTTCAAAAATTCCAGTGCCATTTCCTGTAGATCCAACTCTTTCCTCATATACATCGAAAGAAAAGATATTAGTAGTCCCTTGAGAATAATATGGTAGCCACGCTTTTTTCTTTAAGTCTTTAATAGTTCCATCAGAATTGACAGTTGCCAAATTCATTAATTTATAATGTCTTATAGTAATATCTTCATCCAAAATCTTGACTTCGCTAACATCTTCACTCTTTATAAGTTCCGATCTATCCTTTAAAGTTTTTCTGAAACTAAAAGATTTGTCAGATAAATTTAAGGCGTCGCTGTAACTTCCAATCGAGAAAGGATTTTGAATATTTACACTTAAAGCTTTATTCTGGATAAAGCCGTCGATATATCCAATCTCTTTTTCACCGTTTGCATAAGTAATTTCGGCTTTGGTATCTTTTGCGGAAAAGTCTACCTTCAAACCGAATAAATTGATGCCAGTCGTTTTTCCTCTAATAGCGGGTTGAGAAAAGATACTGACAGTAAATAAAAGACAAAGTAAAAAAACTAATTTTTTCATAAGGTTTAAAAAGAAATGGATAGTTAGAAGTGTGTGTTTTGTTGTTCTGATTTTAAGTGAATTCTGGTGGCAAATATATAATTTTAGCGCAATAATTTCACTTAATTAAAAAGCTAAATTAATTTTTTAAACTTTCTAATTATTCTAGAAGTTTACAGCGCAGTTCATATAATAATTTGGATTGACAGTATTCATATAAGACAAATATTCGGATATCAAGAAGCATTTTAAACTGCAATGAATTTGCGGGCAATACTTAAGTTATTGTGCTTTATTGCAGAACTTTAATTGAGTTTATTTGTTCCAATTGATCGAGCATTTCTACACAAAGAATATTGTATTTCTTTGAAAGTGTCAATATCGTCAATTAAATCCTCGACACAGAAGGAAAGTTCAAATTCTCTTTCCGGAAGTTTTTCGCTCCAAATTCTTTTCTGATCTGAAATTAGAAGGTTGGTATCCTTAAATTTTTGAATCTTTTGTAGTAGGATCTTATTTTTGAGAAATAATTTGAGTTTGAATTCGTTATTTGTTTTAATTATAAAAGCACTATCAAATTCTTTGACACCAATTTCAATATCTTGAGCACCAAATATTTTTGCTAGCGAGTTTAAGATTGTTTGCGGATAAATTTCGAATCTAAAATTATCTATGGTGGTAATAGGAGAGAGGATTCTTGTATAATGTTGTTCTAAATTCTGCCCGTTTGTTGTTATAAACTCGGTATAATCAATTATTTAGATTTAAGATTTTCGCCATCAGAAATGTGGAATTTTCTGAAAACAAATCCGGATAAAATGGTGAGAATGCCAACGCTAAGAAATGTGAGACGGAAAGCATTATGAGTTTCGTGATGAATCAGCTCTTGATTATTTTCAAATAATTTTAAAACAATAAGACCAAGCGCAATTCCGAAGCCTACTGCCAATTGTTGATTGACGGATACTAAAGAGTTTCCGCTGCTGGTTTGAAAATTTCGGAGATCGGCGATTGAAATAGCATTCATCGATGTAAATTGAATAGAATTGAAGAACCCTAAGACAGCAATTATCGGAATAAACCAAAGCAGAGAGCTGTTAATGTCGGGTATTCCGAGACAACAAATTAAAGTTCCGATGATAAAGGTATTTACCATCAATGTTTTTTTGTAGCCAAATTTGTTTAAGATTCTAATAACATATGATTTTGCGAACATTGCAGTGATAGCCATCGGCGCAATAATCCATCCAGAAGTCACTGCGGACTGTTTGTAAGCAATTTGAATCATTAATGGCAATAATAACGGGATCGCGCTAATCCCTAATCTTGTGGCAAGATTTCCTAAAATTCCTACCCGAAATGTTCTTACTTGAAATAAGTTTAGAGGAAAAATTGGGTTGTTGTCTCTTCGAGCATGCTTGTAATAATAGTACAAAAACAGAAATCCTAAAATAAAAATTATTAAAACTGGCGTGATATTGGTCGTATTTCCAAAAAGTTCCAGCGCTATGGAAAGTAAGAGAGAAGCTGCTGCAAAAATCATAAAGCCCTTCATATCAAAATCTACAATTTTGGATTTGTAATCTGGCATATATTTTATACCTAGAACAATTCCTAGAATGCCTATTGGAATATTGATCAGAAAAATCCAATGCCAAGAGAGGTAATCTACCATATATCCTCCCACTAATGGCCCTAAAACTGGACCAATCAATGCAGGTATGACAGCATAATTCATAGCCTTT
>JBBSRP010000256.1:0-3618 GCA_038242935.1 Flavobacteriales bacterium | reverse complement strand
TACCATATTTGCCAATTCAAATTTTCTATTAGAAAGTCTGAATCAAACTTTTCAATATAAAATCAAAAATGATTAAAAGAATCCTTGTTCTTGCTTGTCTTTTGTTAACCTTTATGGCGCAGGCGCAAGACGCTACTTCATCTCCTTATTCTTTTTATGGTCTTGGCGACCAGAAATTTAAAGGCACAATAGAAAATCGTTCTATGGGTGGTTTGTCTGTTTTTCAAGACTCTATACACGTCAATTTGCAGAATCCAGCACAATATGCGCATCTTAAAAGAACGACTCTAGCTACAGCAGCGACATATCAGACTACTACTTTGAAAACAGATGATCAAAAAGAAAATGCTCGTCGTACAAATCTTGATTACCTCGCATTTGGTTTTCCAATGGGTAAATTTGGTGCTGGTTTTGGTCTTATGCCATATACGGCGGTAGGATATCAAGTTAATTCTACCGCGCCTAATGATGGTCAAATTACTAGATCTTATGAAGGTAGTGGAGGTGTAAATAAGGCATATCTTGGAGGAGCTTATAAAATCAACAATAATTTCAGCGTGGGTGCAGAATTCAACTACTACTTTGGAAGTATTGAGACCACAAGTTTATACGCTGTATCAGACGTTCAATATGGTACTCAAGAATTTAATGAGTCTCAAGCTAGTGGATCAAGTGTTAACTTAGGTGTTACATATAAAGGTAAAATAAATGCTAAGATGGTTGCTATGGGATCATTTACTTATTCTCCAGAGGGAAAAGTAAAGCTTGATAATATGCGTAGGGTAAGTACGGTGCAAGTAAAAGCCGATGGAGGATTTACAGTTATAGATCCAGTACTTGTCGACGTTGCAGATACAGATGTTGCGTTGCCTTCTAAATTTACTTTAGGGGGTGGATTTGGTGTTCCGAGCAAGTGGATGGTTGGTACAGAAGTTACAATGTCTGACGATAGTTCTTTTGGAAACAGATTTAATGATATTGATAATATTACATTTGACAATGGAATGAAATATTCTTTGGGTGGATATTTTACTCCAAACTATAATTCGTACTCAAATTACTTGAATTTAATTACTTACCGAGCTGGTTTTAAATATGAAAAAACAGGATTGATTGTAAATACTCGCTCTATAGAAGATGTTTCGGTTACTGCAGGTATGGGATTCCCAATTGGTGGTAATTTCTCAAATATCAATATTGGAATTGAGTACGGAAAGCGTGGCACAACTGCTTCTGGACTTGTTCAGGAAAATTACCTTAATGTAAGTGTTGGATTGTCTTTCAGCGATCGATGGTTTGTAAAACGTAAAATTGATTAATTATATTTAAACAGAGCATCTATGAAAATCGCATTGAAAATATTTCTTGTTTTAGCAGTAGTATTAAGTACTCCCTTGGTAGCGCAACAAAAACAATGCGATGATAATCTTGCCGAAATAAATAAGCTGATCGCAGATTCAGACTTGGATCTTGCGTACGACAAATACATTGCTCTAGATAAGAAGTGTCTTTCGACAGAAGACATTTTCTATCATAATATGGAGCGAGTACTTATCAAGAAAATCGTTGGCGCTGCCGACGATGAGCAAAAGCAAGAGTTTTTGAATCAGCTTCTTGATCTATACACAACTTACGATTATATTTTGCCCAAAAACAAGTCGAGCAATAAAGTTCGTAAAGCAATGGCTTTACATATTAATAGACTTGATCAGCAAGATAAAATTTACATACTTTTGGATGAGGCTTTCGCCAAAGACAGAGCGAACTTCGTAGATCCTGAAGGCCTTTTTATCTATTATGATTTGTTTTTTAAGAAAACTACGGCAGAGAAGAAAGATGTTGATTATTCAGCATTGATCAATAAAAGAGACGAGGTTTTGGGGCAATTGGAAGTTGCGAAAAGTAAGGCTTCAAGAGAACGCCCTTACAATCTCGCTGCTAGATCAGTGCGAAAATTAACTGAAACTGTTCTCAACTGTGACAGAATTGCTAGTTACTACAACTCAATATTCGAAACTAGAAAAACAGATACTATCTGGCTTTCTAATACAGCACTTTCACTTTATGATGGTAAATGTACGACAGATTCTATTTTCTTAAAAGTAGCATTGGCTTGGTACAATGTAAAGGTGAATGCGGAATCTGCTGGAAATTTGGCTATGGCCGAAATGAGAAGGGGGAAACAAGATAAAGCTATTGCATTATATGAAGAAGCTGCAAAATTGGCAGTTAATCCGCAAGAAAAAGCATCTTATTATTATATCTTGGCGCGGCAATTAATGGCAGTTGACAAATACAAAGTTATTGAGTTTGCCCACAAAGCAGTGCTTGCAGATCCTACGATGGGAAAAGCTTATCTGATTATGGCCGATGCTTATGCGGGAATAACTGACTGTGGATCTTCGGAGTTCGAGAAGAAATTAGTTTATTATTTAGCTGCCGAAGCGGCAACTAAAGCTGGTATATCTTATCCTCCTCTAAAAAAAGTTGCTGATAAGAAATCTCAAGAGTTTTTAAAATTGGCTCCATCATCGAGTGAAATTAAAGCATCAAAGATGGGTGGTAAAACCATCACAATTGGTTGTGGACTTAATCAGAAAGTTTCTATACCTAAAAAATAATGATTTTCAAATCACAAATATTTTCTATTTTCTACATATTTTTGGCACTCTCTGCTATAAGTTGCGATCGCTCGTTAAAAGATGTTCAAAATATCGGATTTTCTGAATTTGTGCCTAGCGGTCGAGCTGAAGACTTTAATTTAAAGTATACGGATAGTGGAAAAATCACTTCTATTCTAATCAGTCCACTAATGCTTGACTATGCGACAGTGGTTTTTCCATTTACAGAGTTTCCCGACGGCATCGATATTACTTTTTTTGACAAGGACGGAAAAAAAACGTTTGTAAAAGCTGATTATGCTGTTACTTACAAGAATACAAATTTAATCGACCTTCAAGGAAACGTGGACATCACTACAGAAGATGGGCAGAATCTTGCGACACCTCAACTATATTATGACCAGAAAAACGAATGGTTTTTTACAGAAAAAAAGTTTAAATTTACCGACCCGAAAGGGGTATCCTATGGTGAAGGAATAGACTTTAGCAAAGACTTTAAAATTATCAATTCTCAAAAGATTTCGGCCGAAATAGATCGTACTGAATAATATATACTAAAATGAACTACTTAAAATACACTCCCTACGCCTATCTGCTTGCAGCAGGATTTTTTTTCTACGATGCAATTGTAAAATATAATGACGCAAATAACTCTTATTGGATAAGTTTGTTATTTGCAGCACTTGCAGTTTTCGTTTTCTTTTTTAGAAAGAGATATGCAAAAAGATTTGAAGAGCGTAGCAAGCAATTTAAAGATGGTACTAAACCGCAGTAGTAATAGCTTTCCAAACTATTGAAATTGAACAATATTCTTAATAATAGCAATTATCTTTTAAAATGTTAGTGAGGAACTAAAATTATTAAATAACTAATTGTATTTTCGCAACCTAAATTAAAAAAATAACATATCAGAAATGGCAGTTTTATCAAAAATTAGACAACGTTCTTTGCTTTTAATACTCGTTATTGGCTTCTGTTTGCTAGCATTTATTGTTGG
>JBBSRP010000255.1:0-3656 GCA_038242935.1 Flavobacteriales bacterium | reverse complement strand
ATAAAAATTCCAAATCACGGATCGCCAGGCGCTAACGGCGGCCCGAACGGAGATTTGTTTATAACATTTGATATCGCAAACGATCCGAAATTCAAACGTGATAAGGGCAATCTTTACAGCAGCCACGATTTAGATCTTTATACAGCTCTTCTTGGCGGCGAAGTTGTGGTTGATACTTTTGATGGACAAGTGAAAGTCAAAGTCGCACCGGAAACTCAAACCGGTACCAAAGTGAAACTCAAAGGAAAAGGATTTCCAATTTACAAGAAAGCGGATCAGTTTGGAGATCTTTATATCACTTTCAATGTAAAACTTCCAACAAACCTCAGCGATAAGCAAAAAGAACTTTTTAGAGAAATCTCAAAATTATAAATTATGACAGATAGCAATCTCATCCTCATAGAACAAATTTGCAGACATTACGAAATAGAACCTGATTTTATTGTCTCCTTAAATAGTTACGGACTAATCGAAATTATTGAACTTGAGCAGAACAAATATCTCAAATTGCAAGAAATGACAATGATTGAAAAGATGATCAGAATGCATTACGACCTTCAAATAAATATCGAAGGAATCGATGCCATTTCGCATTTGCTGAACAAAATTGAAAATCTACAATTTGAACTTCAATCTGTTCAAAATCGACTAAGAATCTATGATGCGGAATAATGAAACTTCTAAATTAATTAATTTTGTCAAGTGACTACTTTTAAAAAACAGTAAATGACAAACCAGTTGCTGCGTTATTGCCAAGTAAATAAAATTAGAATCCAACCTCTTGATTAAGTTAATCCGTGATTTTGATAAAAATATTTATAAAATGGATATTCAAAGCAGAAAAATACAATTCGTCCAAGCTTTTCTGGACCTTCAAAGTGAGGAAATTATCTCTCAGTTAGAAGATCTATTGAGAATGAAATCTACGATCGAATTAGAACAAAATTCAGATTTTAAACCTATTTCAATAGAAGAATTTAACGATAGAATTGATAAATCTGAAAGTGATTTTAAAGACGGTAAATATAAAAGTACTTCTGAGCTTTTGGAGAAATATTGTACAACCTCTTAGACTTTTAGAAATTTTAGAATTATTTCAAACTTAAGACTTATTACTTGAGAGAAAAAGCGTTTATAGATATCTTGTTTGAGTTAATTTTGAAAATGGCTTGATAGAAAAAAAACAAGAACTACGATATTTTTCGTAAATTCGAATATAATTAAAACTTTTAAAATGGACATTCAAACAACAAAACTGAAGTTAATTAAAGCTATTTTGGAAGATGAAAATTCCGAATTTATACAACGCGTAGCAGATTTCGTAAAAAACGAAAAAAATGACTTTTGGAGTGAGTTGAGCTTGTCTGAACAAGAAGAAATAAAAAAAGGGATTGAAGAGTTGGATAAAGGAAAACGAATTTCTTACGAGTCTTTTTTAAAGAAAATTTCGTAGAAATTGAAAGTTTTCTTATCTGAACTTGCCGAAGCAAAACTCTTGAAGCTTATAGAATATTTATTAGAAAATTGGAATTTACAAACAAGAGATAAGTTCTTTTCAAAGTTTACTGAAAAAATTAAGCAAATTTCTCTACAGCCCAATAGTTGCCGCGCATCATGGTAATTTCAAAATCTTCATAAATGTGTAGTAACTAAACAAACAACTTTTTACTACAGAGTTAATTTGGATAAAAATGAAATTGAAATAATAACAATTTTCGACACAAGAAAAAATCCTGATAAGCTTAAAAAAGATATAGAATAAAAAGTACGAAAGTTAACCAATGACTAAAAGCAATGGCTTGCTCTCTGGTACTTGGAAATCTCTGCATTTTTTCCACCTCCTAGTGTCTATCGCAAATGTCCGTGCATATTCATAGAGCAAACTTTATCTACTCAATCGATAAAAAACTAATAAAAATTACAGACGTATTTGACACTCGTCAAAATCCAGTTAAAATTAAAAGGAATATCTAACCTCTATTAAAAAACCATTTGCAAACAACAATAAAAGACAAATCAGTCAGTTATTAGTTGTAATTTAGCACAAATTCTAAAACCTTGCTATGATTAAGTATTGCTCAGCTGAAGAGGCTGTAAAAGTAGTTGAATCTAATAATATAGTTTACTTACAAGCTGCAGCAGCAGTCCCAACATTACTAGCAAATGCTCTTACCGAAAGAGCGGCAGAATTAAAAAATGTTGAAATCTGTCACTTGCATACCGAAGGAGAAGCAAGATATGCCAATCCTGATTTGAGAGAAAGTTTTCACATAAATTCTTTCTTTATAGGAAAAAATGTGCGCCACACCATCAGTGCAGGAAATGGATCTTATACCCCAGTTTTTCTTAGTGAACTTCCGATGCTTTTTAAGAAAAATGTAATTAATCTTGATGTTGTTTTTATTCACGTTTCTGCTCCAGATGCGCACGGATATTGCTCATTAGGAGTTTCTGTAGAAGCAACAGTTGCGGCAATTGACAATGCAAAAATTGTAGTTGCGCAGATAAATCCTAGAATGCCAAGAACTTTTGGAGATAGTGTTTTGCACATTTCTGAAATAGATTATGGGGTTGAAGTAGATATGCCAATTCACGGTCACGAAATGGGAATAATTTCTCCAGTCGAAAACAAAATTGGACAATATGTCGCTTCACTTATTGATGATAGAAGTACGTTGCAAATGGGAATTGGATCTATTCCAAATGCCGCATTGGCAAATCTTACCAACCATAAAGATTTAGGACTGCACACCGAGATGTTTTCTGATGGTGTGATTGACCTGATCGAAAGTGGTATTATCAACTGCAAATACAAAGGAATCAACCGCGGACAAGCACTTGCGACTTTCTTAGTAGGATCGCAAAGACTTTATGATTTTGTGGACAATAATCCATTTATAGATATGCGAGTTTCCAATTATGTAAATGACACCGCTCGCATCCGTAGAAACCCAAAAATGGTTGCAATTAATTCCGCCATCGAAGTGGATATCACAGGTCAAGTAAGTGCCGATTCTATTGGGCATAAAATGTATTCGGGTGTTGGTGGTCAAATGGACTTTATTCGTGGTGCTGCGTTAAGTGATGGAGGAAAAGCAATTATTGCACTTCCATCAACAACAAAATATGGCACAAGCCGCATTGTTCCATACCTGCAAACTGGAGCTGGAGTTGTTACCACAAGATCGCACGTTCAATATGTAATTACCGAATTTGGTATTGCCGATCTTTACGGACAATCGTTACTCAAACGTGCCAAATCACTTATTGAAATTGCGCATCCTGATCATCAGGAACAGATTGCTAGAGATTACCACGCATTGTTTAAGAAAATGTAATTTATTATAGCATAATTTTTATAGCGCCACTTTTGAAACTGATTTTTTTTGGTTTTGAGAGTGGCGTTTCCATATTGTGGGGTTATTGTGAGGAACGAAGCAATCGCATCTTGCTATTCTACGCCATATCTGCTGAAAACCTCATCCCGCGCAAAGGATGGGAATGGCATCCTTTGCTGCCAGCAAAATATTTCAAAATTGAAAACAAAAAGTTCTGGCAGCAAAGATATAATGGACAGCCTGACCTGAGCTAAATGTCATTTCAATGTTGGGATAAACGTTCTAGCAAAAGGTTGCGCCCAAATAAAAAAACTTCTT
>JBBSRP010000254.1:0-3692 GCA_038242935.1 Flavobacteriales bacterium | reverse complement strand
TAAGAGTAAGCCAAAATATCGAGGTTGAACTTACTCAGGGCGCAAACAAATCATTTGAAATTATCGCCAACGATGAAGCACGTCAAGAATTGGAAATAGAAGTAGAAAATGGCGAATTATCAATAGGTTTCAAAAAGAAATCGATGTTTCGCAATAATTCGAAAGTCAAGATTTTAATTACTACTCCTATCATTTCAAGTCTGACTGCATCTAGCAGCGGAAAAATAATAGGGATGAATACTATAAAAAGTAAAAGTCTAGCCCTAAAAAGCAGTAGTGGATCTGAATTAGAAGTTGCTGTAGATGCTGATCAATTATTTATTACCGCGAGTAGTGGAAGTAGTATCGAAGTAAAAGGTATGTCAAAAATGGTAAATGTAAAGAGCTCTAGCGGAAGTAGTATTGAAGCAGACACTTTGTCAAGTGATGCAGCTATTGCAAAATCTAGTAGTGGAAGTTCTATTGAATTTGGAACCATCAAAAGTCTTGATGCAACCTCATCTAGCGGCAGCTCGATTAACTATAAAGGAAGCCCTCAAATTATTCAACAAAAAGCGACTTCTGGAAGTTCTATAAGTGGTAAATAACTGCGTTTTTAAAGGATTATTTAGTTCGTGAAAAAAATCGTTCAAGGTTTGGGAATTGTAACAAAAAATAAACTACTTTCATTTGCTATTACAAAGTAACATTACAGAACAAAGAAATCATAAGTAGAATTGACTCTTGGATACGTGAAAAATAAAATTAAATGGGCAATTCGACGGCATCCAGTATTATATTATATGCGGTTTGCGTTAATTTGCGAAAACATTTCAGCTGAAATAGATAGTGATAATTGTTTTAATTCACTTAACAGGAAACAGGACACTGCTCCATTATTTAAAAGTACTTTTGAAGAGATAAATCTTAACGGCAAATCTGACTTAGAAAAGTCTCTCACAATTGCAACGTTTCTTACTCAAAAAATCATTGGAGGACCGGGCTTAGGCCTTTCTTCCGATGCTGCTTTGTATAAAATGCTCAATGGAAGAGCGGGCGTTTGCAGCGATTTCTCTCAAATTTATAACGTGTTTTGCCTAATGGCTGACATAAAAGTCAGGGAATATGGCGTCGTAGAAAAATTTTATAACCCCAAATTTGGTCACACTTTCAACGAAATTTTCAGTACGCAGTTGCAAAAATGGATCATGCTTGATGTCGGAAAAGGAATTTATTATATAGATCAATCTACTCAACAGCCATTGTCAGCAATGGAAATCTTTTTACAATTACGTAGTAATCAAAATCCTCAAATCATTTCCTTTACCTCAAGAAAAGAGGACGATAATAGGCTTGATCAAATTTATAGTTCGCAGAGCATTCCATTTCTGATTACAAATTACAGTAATAAAACCTACGACCATTACTTTAATAAGTATCAAGAGAAAGTTCCTGGATTTCTAATTAACTTCTGGCTTATAGTACTTAGAAAAAATTTTAAATTCTCATTTATGCTTGACGATTACAAGAAATTTTTCTAATGTAATTGTCAGCAATTAATTGATATATTTGTATAAACATCTTAAAATTATGACAAAAGTTTGCTCAACCTTTATATTTCTACTCCTGATAACAAATGTTTTTGCGCAGAAAATAAAGGGATCCAGAGCTGTAACTACCTCGCCAAGAGAAACTGCTGCTTTTGAAACAATTGAAGTTGATAATGGTTTTGACATTTTTCTCACCTACGGAGATCACTGCGCGATAGAAATTGAAGCAGATGACAACTTGCATGAGTTAATCAAAACTGATCTGTCAGCGGGAAACCTACGAATATCTATATCTCAAGAACTTAGTAGTTATAAAAAACTTAGTTTAAAGATCACCTACACCAGCGATCTCAAAATTATTACTTGCACTGACGATAGCTCTATAACAGGATTAGAAGATATCGTTCTAGCAGATTTTACTTTTAAAAATTCTGGATCTTCAAAAATATACGCAGTTGTAAAAGCACCTGTTTTTACCATGATTAGTAGCGGAAAAGCCAAAGCAGAAATTAATCTAACTTCCGAAAAATCAAATATTCAGTTGTCAAAAAACGCGACGCTCAAAGCATTAATTTCTTCAAAAGAACTGGTTTTCGATATGTATGATAAATCTTCTGCAGAAATTGAAGGTGATATTACAAATCTAACTCTGCGGCTAGACCACAATTCAAAATTTACAGGTAAAAATTTAACAGCTATAAACGCTACTATTGTTGCCGAAGGTTATTCATCGTCAAGCATACATATTACAACTAAAGCAAAAGTAGAAGCTTCGTCAAAATCCGAAATTGAATTTTATGGAGATCCTCAATTTGAAATTATTAAGTTTTTAGATTCAGCGAAACTAAGCAAAAAGTCGCTATAACAACATATATCATCAAACAAAAAAGCCATTTACAGAAATCTGTAAATGGCTTTTTATATTTATGAAATGAATCGATTTATGAATCTAACATCGTAAGATAACGTTCTGCATCAAGAGCAGCCATACAGCCACTTCCCGCCGCGGTAATCGCTTGACGGTAATCCTTATCTTGAACATCTCCAGCCGCAAACACTCCTGGAAGATTTGTTTTTGCAGTTTTAGGGTCAGTTATCAAATATCCAGTGTCATCCATAGTCAATTGATCTTGAAAAATATCAGTATTTGGTTTGTGCCCAATTGCGATAAATAATCCAGTAATTTCAATTTCAGAAATTTCGTTTGTATAGTTATTAATCATTCTTAATCCTTCTACAACTTGGTCTCCTAAAACTTCTTCAACTTCGGTATTGTATAAAACTCTAAGGTTTGGGGTATTTAAAACTCGGTGTTGCATCGCTTTTGAAGCTCTCATTTTATCTTTACGCACAAGCATCGTTACGCTTTTGCAAATATTAGAAAGGTAAGTAGCTTCTTCCGCGGCTGTGTCTCCTGCTCCAACGATTGCTACATCTTGATTCTTATAGAAAAATCCGTCACAAACCGCACAAGCACTCACACCACCACCTCTAAGCTTTTGCTCACTTGGCAAACCAAGATATTTGGCAGTAGCTCCAGTAGAAATAATTACCGTTTTTGCAAGAATTACTTTGCTTCCATCTATTGTAATTTTGTGAATTCCACCTTCTTCTTCAGAGAATTCAGCTTTTGTAGCCATTCCGATATGAACCTTAGTTCCAAATCGCTCTGCTTGTTGTTGCAACTGAACCATCATTGTAGGACCGTCAATTCCATCAGGGTATCCAGGAAAGTTATCAACTTCTGTAGTAGTTGTCAACTGTCCACCAGGTTCCATACCAGTATACAAAACTGGATGCATATCTGCTCTCGCTGCGTAAATTGCTGCAGTATATCCTGCAGGTCCTGAACCTATGATTAGGCATTTTATAACTTCTGATATTTCTGACATAAATTTTTGACTTTTAATGTCTGCAAAGGTAGCTTTTATATGAAACAATGAAAAGCCAAATTTATTTCTTTTATATCGTCTTTTATATTTTTATCATTTCTCATTTTTAAAGTTGTGCAACCCGATTTAAATTATATCTTTGCACCAGAATTTTACGGGGTGTAGCGTAGCCCGGTTATCGCGCCTGCTTTGGGAGCAGGAGGTCGCAGGTTCGAATCCTGCCACCCCGACTAACACATCCTTTCTGTATAGCAGAAGGGATTTTTTGTTT
>JBBSRP010000253.1:0-3745 GCA_038242935.1 Flavobacteriales bacterium | reverse complement strand
TCAAGATGCTGAAAATAAATTTGGAATTAGTAAAGGTCAGATGATTACTTTAGCGGCTGTCGCTGTTCCACTTATTATTATGTATTTGAAAAACAAATCAGAAGATGCAGAGGAAGCTGAATCTTTAAACAAGGCATTGGACAAAGACCATAATGGTAGCATTTTAAACAATCCATCACAAGCATTGGAAAAAGAATCGGAAGGAAATTCGATTTTAGATCATATTTTTGGCTCAAAGAAAAGTGCCTTAGAAAGTTCGCTTGCAAGTCAAACAGGAATTTCGATGAGTACAATTGAACCATTGCTGGCTACTTTAGCTCCGCTTGTAATGGGTTATATTGGTAAACAAAAACAAGAATCAGGCGTATCAAGTGGCGGCGGCTTGACGGATTTACTTGGTGGAATTTTAGGTAAAGCGTCTAGTGATGCACAAGCGGAACCTGCTAATCCTTTGAATGATATTTTAGGTGGATTGCTTGGCGGCGGTACTAGTCAATCAGGCGCAAATCCTCTAAACGACATACTTGGTGGTTTGATGGGTGGCGGTTCTTCTAAAAAATCTGACGAAGGAGGTTTAGGTGGACTTTTAGGAGGATTATTTGGGAAGTAAAAATTTTATTTTAAGTATATAGACCGTTTCAATTGAAGCGGTTTTTTTTATGCATTTTAGTATTTAGAAAAGCGATTACCGATGTACCCAATTTTCAATTTCTATGTTAGAAATTCGTTCAAATTCTTTAATGTTTTCAGTAACCATAATAAGCTTATTTGCAACAGCGGTTGTTCCAATAAAAAGGTCAAAATCACTAATCATAATTCCCTTTTTTCTCAATCGGACCTTTTCTTTTGCATAAATAGGAATAGCATTAATAATAGGAAGAATTTTAATTTGCTCTAGAAAAGCGTCGATTATCTTTTGGTTTTTTTCGGGATTTGAACTATTTTCAGCACCAAAAATGAGTTCAGCCAAAGTTATTTCTGAAATTGCACAATCCTGTAAATCTATCTCTTTAAATTTGTCAAGCAGATTGAATTTACCTCGAAATAGATGAATACATATATTTGTATCTAGTAAATACTTCATTATAAAGCAGGGCTATTGTTCTTCTCAACTCTAGAAGATTTAATTTCACTTATAATCTCGTCTGATGTTCGATTGTCTTCCCACGCTCCAAATATTGATTCTATATCGAATTTTTTATCGGATTTAACTTCTATTGATTCTGTGAGTTTAATTATGAGTTTCTTTTTGGCACTGCTATCCAAGTGCCGCAAATAACCGAAGTACCTTTCCACCATTTTATTTGATATCGATAAACTTGCCATCTTTTTAATTTTTATTAAAGATAATTAATTTATGTGAAATCTAGTTATTGCTTTTTAATAAGCTTCTTTGAATGATGGAATGGGTACGAAGTCGGAGACTTTGCGCATTGGGGTGGTTTAGGAGGATTGTTTGGGAAGTAAAAATTTTATTTATATAGGCCGTTTCACTTGAAGCGGTTTTTTTTTGAAGATGATATAAAATTATTGTTAAATCGTAATAGTCAGGGGCAAACATAAATACCGATAAATCTTGATTAATTAACTGATGCATAAAAGAAAATGTTAGAAATGAGTGAAGAAGACAATAAAGCAGGAAGACTCATCTCTCAGCAAGAGATGGACAAAAGAAATTTGAATCGGTTAGACAAATCGTATTTGCCTACACTTTTCCTTGTAGAAATCTGATTGATGCACTTCCTCGGTGGCTGAGCTTGT
Organism: Flavobacteriales bacterium; assembly: GCA_038242935.1. GTDB lineage: Bacteria > Bacteroidota > Bacteroidia > Flavobacteriales > Flavobacteriaceae > Flavobacterium. Next base: position 1,984 of record JBBSRP010000253.1, on the reverse strand, counting down.
CGAAGCTACATTGTTTCATCAAAAATAACTAACTTTCCGCTTTTATAAATAACATTTCCATGCGCATTTCAATTCACTACGCCATCGTCGAACAATTTGAAGAATTACTCGGAAAAGAGTATGTCTTTAATGACTTTGATATCTGTCAAGAATACGGTCACGATGAAACAGAGAATTTAAGTTTTCCACCTTCGTTACTTTTAAAGCCACGAACTGCCGAAGAAATTGCGGAGATCTTGAAAATCGCTGATGAGCATAAAATTCCAGTTACTGCGATCGGTGGTCAGACAGGTTTGAGTGGCGGCGCGCTTTGCGTACGCCAAGGAATCGGACTTTCGATGGAGCGTTTTAATCAAATTATCGACATCGATCAGAACAATCTTCAAGTTACCGTGGAGCCTGGCGTAATTACTCAAGTGTTACGCGATGCCGTTGCTCAAGTTGGATTGTTTTATCCGCCCGACCCAAGTAGTCAAGGAAGTTGCTTCATCGGTGGAAACATCGCCGAAAATGCGGGCGGTGCTAGAGCTTTGAAATATGGCGTTACTAGAGATTACGTTCTCAACCTTGAAGTGGTTTTGCCAAATGGCGAAATTATGTGGACTGGAGCAAACACCTTGAAAAATTCGACAGGATACAATCTCACTCATTTGATGGTTGGGAGCGAAGGCACTTTGGGAATTGTCACCAAGATAGTTCTAAAACTACTTCCTCAAAATAGACACAACATCTTGATTCTCGTTCCGTTTTTTGACGCGACCGAAGCTTGTCAGGCGGTTGCCAAAATATTCCAAGCTGGAATTGTGCCAAGTGCTTTGGAATTTATGGAAAGAGATGCCATCGATTGGACTCTGAAATACGTGGATGGAATTAGTATCGAAATTAAAAATGAAGTGCAGGCACATCTTCTAATTGAAGTCGACGGAAATTATCCTGATATGCTATTTTCTGAAATAGAGAAAATTGCGGTTGTGTTGGAACAATTTTCTATTGACGAAATACTTTTTGCCGATACCGAAGATCAGAAAAATACACTTTGGAAATTACGCCGTGCGGTCAACGAAGCTGTAAAAGCAAATTCAACTTACAAAGAAGAAGATACAGTGGTTCCTCGTTACGAACTTCCTAAGTTACTTTCGGGAATCAAATCAATCGGTAAGAAATACAATTTCAAAACGGTATGTTACGGTCACGCGGGCGACGGAAATCTTCACGTAAATATTATAAAAGGAGAATTAACCGATCACGAATGGAAGTACGAAATTCCAAAAGCGATTCGAGAAATCTTCGAATTGACCGTTTCTTTAAGGGGAACTTTGTCTGGCGAACACGGAATTGGATACGTTCAGAAAAGTTATATGGATATTGCTTTTAGCCGTAACCATCTGTTACTGATGAAGTCTATCAAAAATGTTTTTGATCCAAACGGAATTCTAAATCCCAGTAAGATTTTCCCAGACGGACTAAAATAAGAGTATGTTATTTGGTTTGGTATTCCGCTAAAGTAGTATCAGGATTTTTAAAAGTTGGTTCTTTCTCAGTAATCGAAGCGACTCTTTTCTTATTCAGCTTCATTGTAACATCTGCTTTTGTAGTAAATAACAAAATCCACATAAAAGGATTGTCGATATAAGGAGATAGGAATTCTTGAGCATCTTTCATTTCAATTACTTCTTCAGTTTCAATCAGCTCATCGTCATAAACTTTAAAAGTCACTCCAAGTTTCAATTCCGAATCTACAATTTTAGCTCTCACATAAATATTCTGTAAGGCCGGTTTTCCGATGGTTTTTGTCAAAGTAAGTTTGGCAAAAGTTCCATTGTTGATGCTATTTTGAAATTTGGTAAAGATCTCTGTAATGACTGCTGTATTGGGCATTTGTGTGTTTTGATGCAAATATACATCTTTTGAGTTTTCTCTAAAAAAAAATTGCGCCAATTAAGGCGCAATTCTTTAGTCTCTTTTCGGACTATTTTTCTTATCT
>JBBSRP010000252.1:0-3762 GCA_038242935.1 Flavobacteriales bacterium | reverse complement strand
GATCTTTCTTATGATGTTTTTGGAAAACCAAATCTTGCAGACGGGAAGCATATCTCGATAACACATTCTCATAATTTTTCGGCAATTATAGTTAGTGATATGCCTGTTGGAATTGATATGGAAAAAATGAGAGAGAAAATTACAATAATTGCTCCGAGATTTATGGAAGATGATTTTGCTTTTCCATCGCAAAAAGATCCTGAATACATTAAGAAACTAACTGCCGTTTGGGGAGTTAAGGAATGTATTTTCAAAATTAGAAATGAAGCTGGTATCAGTTTTAGAAATCATATAAAAGTTGATCCTTTTGATCTGCTTTCGCAAAATGGCCTCGCACACCTTCACTTTCAAGGAATAAATCAGGCCTTTGAAATGCACTTCACCCAAGTGCAGAATTTTATGCTCGTTTATGCTTTCGAAAAGGAGATTGCCCTTCTAAATTAATTTTAAAAGTCTCTTTTTTGTTTCATACAAACCATAATATTTATTCTGAAATTCTTGCTGCAAAGGCAGAGAAGCGTAAACTATTAGCTGTTCTTTTAGATCCAGATAAAATCGATCTGAATACTTTTCACGAGAAGATTAGCAAGATTAAATCTTCGGCAGTTACACATGTTTTCATCGGCGGAAGCAGTATGCACAATTCGCAAATTGATGAAATAATTACGCTTGCGCAAAAAAGCCTCTCGCTGCCGATTGTTCTGTTTCCAGGCGATCCTTGTCAAATTTCCAATACCGCTGATGCTATATTATTCTTGTCACTTATTTCGGGTCGCAATCCAGATTATTTAATTGGACATCAAGTGGCGGCAGTTTCAAAACTAGAAAATTCAGCCTTGGAAATAATTTCGACAGGATATTTACTAATTGATGGAGGAAAGCAAACTGCGGTTGAAACTGTGAGTAATACGCAACCAATGACTATATCCAATCCAGAGCTTATTACCCAAACCGCGCAGGCAGGCGTTTTATTAGGAAATAAATTGATTTATCTTGAAGCGGGAAGTGGCGCGAAAACGTATGTTCCGGAATCAATTGTTTCAAATGTATCTAACAAGATTCCAGTTCCTTTAATTGTCGGTGGGGGAATAAGATCGCACGAGGATATTTTTAAAATTTTTAAGGCTGGAGCAGATCTCATGGTCATCGGAACTGCATTTGAAGATGGCGACAATTTTTTTGATGGTTTAACATTACAATAAGCAATGAATTTAATAGAATTTTTTACAGATGCCTACAAAGAGACATCTTGGTTTGTGATTTCTCTGGAGATGATCGCTTTTGTTTTTGGTATAGCAAGCGTCTATTATGCCAAAAAAGAAAACATTTTGGTATATCCTACAGGCTTAATTGCTACTTGCATCACAGTTTTCTTACTATATCGCGCAGGCTACTTTGGGGATATGGTTGTTAACTTTTATTATTCCGTAATGAGCATTTACGGCTGGTACATCTGGTCTAGACCAACAACTGATGATGGTGTTTTGCCAATATCACGAACTACCAAAAGAGAAAAATTAATTGGCTTAATGCTGTTTGTTGTGACTATTGTTGTTATTTTTGTCATTTACCGCATTTTTGCACAAGCGATTGAAGTTGAGAATTATATTGATGTCTTTACATCTGGAATTTTTTTCACAGCAATGTACTTTATGGCGCTCAAAAAAATAGAAAACTGGACTCTTTGGATCGTAGCAGATATTATCAGTATTCCTCTCTATGCTTATAGAGGACTTGGAATTCTGTCTCTACAATTTTTGATTTTTACAATTATGGCCGTGCAGGCTTATATAGAATGGAAGAAAACACTAGACATGCCGCGAGTGGCAACGAAATAAATTCGGCTTTCGCCAAAAGAAAGCTGCTCTTCACTAAAGAGGATATTGCCTTTATAGAAGATCACGGACTTTCTGTCGATGAAATTGAGCGTCAACTAAATATTTTTCAGAACAACGATTCTACAATAAAGTTGTCAAGAGCAGCAAAGATTTCTGATGGAATCCATTCTTTAGATGTCGAGAAATCTGAAAAATATATTAATCTTTTTGAACAAAGAAGAACAAATCTTCAGTTGATGAAGTTTGTTCCTGCGTCTGGAGCAGCCACGAGGATGTTTCAGTTTCTTTCAGAATTTCTCAATGACTTTGATCCTTCAAATGATACGCTTACTGGATACTGCAATAGAACAAAAGATAATAACCTTTCAGTCTTCCTTGCCGGAATAGAGAAATTTCCTTTCTACCAAAACGTAATTCAGAAATTTCAAGAACATAATTCAGAGTATTTATTGCTATCTGAAGATGAGCAGTTTTATCAACTGATTCGCTTTTTATTCGAGAATGAGCATTTTAATTTTTCGGCTAAGCCAAAAGCTGTTTTACCATTTCATATTAAGGAGCATAAGATTCATACTCCAGTCGAAGTACATTTGCACGAAGCTGCGGCTTATAGCGTAGGAAGTGGCGAAAGTGCTGAAGTACATTTTACAATTTCTGAGGAACATACTTTGCTATTTGAAGAAATTCTGCACCTCAATAAATCGGCAATCGAGAAAGAACATAGTATCGAAATTAATACTAGTTTTAGCTATCAGAAAAGGAGAACTGATACAATTGCTGTAGACAAATTTAATAAACCTTTCCGCTGTGACAAAGGGAATCTTGTTTTTAGACCTGGTGGACACGGTGCCTTGATTGAAAATCTAAACGACCTTTCGGCAGATCTTATTTTTATAAAAAATATCGATAATGTTCGAAATAATAAGCACAAGATTATTTCGAAATACAAGAAAGTTTTAGCTGGAATTTTACTCGAATGGCAAACCAGAATTTTTAGTATTCTGAAAGCTATCGAAAATAAAACATTTTCAAATTCTCAACCTGAAGCAGCTATTTTGATGCTGGAAACAGAATTGAAAATCGAACTTCCGTCAGATTTCAGATCGATGAAGTCAGAAGTTCAGAATCAATTTTTGGTTTCAGTTTTAAACAGACCTTTACGTGTTTGCGGAATGGTAAAAAACGAAGGCGAAGCTGGCGGCGGCCCATTTTGGGTTCAAAATACAGATGGTACAAATTCTCTGCAAATTGTTGAGATGGCGCAAGTAAATATGCACAACAGCCGTCAAGCGAAAATCTTGTCAAAATCAACCCACTTCAATCCAGTTGATATAGTCTGTGCGATTAAAGATTTCAAAGGAGATAAATTTGATTTGCTATCTTTCGTAGATCACAACACAGGTTTTATTGTCGAAAAATCTAAGAAAGGGAAACCGATCAGATCGTATGAACATCCAGGATTGTGGAATGGCGCGATGGCAAAGTGGATCAGCATTTTTGTTGAGGTTCCTATCGAAACATTTTCGCCCGTAAAAACAGTCAATGACTTACTAAAACCTGCTCATCAGCAATAATAATGGACGCAGAAAAAATATTTTCCGAATTTAAATTTAAGGCCGTTCGCAGTAGTGGAGCAGGAGGACAGAATGTCAATAAGGTTTCGTCCAAAGTTGTCTTGTCTTTTGATGTGCAAGCTTCCGAAGGTTTAAATGAAGAGGAAAAGTTTAGAATTTCCGACAAAATCAGCAGTCGATTGACCACCGAAGGTATTTTGAATCTAAGTTGTGACGAGGATAGAAGTCAGTTTCGAAATAAAGAATTAGTTCAGAAGCGTTTTCTAAAAATTCTCCAAGATGCTTTGGCTGTTGCAAAAATCAGAAAAGCCACTCGAATTCCCAAGTCGGCAGTGCGCAAACGATTAAAG
>JBBSRP010000251.1:0-3762 GCA_038242935.1 Flavobacteriales bacterium | reverse complement strand
TTTGTTCGAAAAGTGATGTTTGTTAAGTATTCGCAAGGATTTGTGATTATGCCCGGAGGTTTTGGAACGCTCGACGAAATGTTTGAAGCAATAACATTAATTCAGACGAAAAAGGTTGCGAAATTTCCGATTATCCTTGTTGGAACCGACTATTGGAGCGGTCTGATGGATTGGATTGATCAGGTTTTGAATACCAAGTATATGAATGTGAGTCCAGAAGATTTGAATTTAATAAAAATCGTGGATACGGCTGAGGAAGTCGTCGATGTTTTGAACAAATTTTATAAAAAATATACACTTAGTCCAAACTTTTAAATACTCCAAAAAAACTGCTTTTAAAAGCAGTTTTTTTTGTGAATCAAATTTGTACTTTACATTTGTATTTTTTGTCTTAATATCTGAAACCTTTGAACTTTAATTTTCGATTTTTTACTGTTGGATTACTGCTGCTACAAGCGGTCTACGCAACTGCACAACATAAAATGCAGATTGAGGCAAAATTGACTGCCGAAAACCACATTTTTGAGGTTAAACAGACGATTTTGTACAAGAATCAAAGTCAAGATACAATTACTTCTATAATTTTTAACGATTGGAATAATGCGTATTCGTCCAAGAATACTCCACTTGCTGGACGTTTTTCGGATGAGTTTGTGCGTACTTTTCATACTGCAAAAGAGAAAGATCGAGGCTTTACTAGCATTGAGAAAATTGAAAACGAGACTCAGATTTTGACTTGGAATCGAGTAGAAAATCACATTGATCTTATTTCGGTAACACTCGAAAAACCATTATTGCCTGAACAAGAGGTGGAATTAAAACTGGTTTATACTATAAAATTGCCAAATGCGCGATTTACCAAATACGGTTATGACGACGATGGAAATTATGTTATCCGAAATGCTTTTCTGTGGCCAGCATTAAGAGAAAATCACGCGTTTGTAATGAATAGCAATCTCAATCTTGACGATGCATCTACCGCTTTATGTGATGTACAATTTGAAATTCAAACTGATGTAAAGAAAGTTATAACAAGCGATCTTGATATAGTAAAAACGGATAATGCACTTGGGTTTTCTAAAAAATATACTGGAAAGAATCGCTACGATTTCAGTCTATACCTTGAAAATAATAGTGATTTTTTGAGTTTTAAAAATAAGGATATCGAAGTGCTCAATAATATCAACTCGAAAAATGTTGATGATATTCAGAAAGCAATTATTGTAGATCGCGTTGTGCAGTTTGCAAAGGAGAAAATTGGTGATTACCCCTACTTTGTTATGACGATTTCGCAGGTGGACTATGAGCGAAATCCTTTTTATGGTTTTAATCAACTTCCATCATTCTTGAAGCCATTTACAGAAGATTTTGATTATGAAATTAAAATTTTAAAAACATATTTAAATGCTTATTTAAAGAATTCGCTTCCGCTAAATAAACGCAGCGATAACTGGATTTACGATGGAATTACGACTTTTTATTTGATGGAATATTTGCAACATTATTATCCAGATGCCAAAATGCTGGGGAAGGTTGCAGATTATCGAATACTGAATAGCTTCCACTTGGCTCATATCAAATTTAACGAGCAGTTTTCGTATTTCTATATGTTAATGGCTAGAAAAAACCTTGATCAGCCGATTGGAGATCCAAAGAACACCTTGATAAAATTCAACGAACAGATTGCTGGTAAATATCGGGCAGGACTTAGTTTTGAATATCTTGACGACTATCTTGGGAATGATATTTTGAATAATAGCGTAAAAACTTTCTTTGAAGAGAATAAAGTTCAAACTTCTGTCAAACAACCTTTTGAAGATCTTCTGCGAAAAAATACTGCAACAAACATCGAATGGTTTTTTGATGATATTATTAAATCACGAAGAGTTATCGATTATAAATTTGGAAATCTTACAAAGGATAAGGATTTTGTATACTTTGACTTGAAAAATAAAACTGGAACAAATGTGCCAATTCCAGTTTATGGACTAAAAGATAATCAGGTGGTTTTTAAGAAATGGCTTGACGAAACTTCCACAATTAGCGCGTACAAATTGCCTAGAATGGATGCCGACAAGCTTGTTATCAACTACGAAAATGTCGTTCCAGAGATGAATTTGCGTAACAATTGGAAATCGCTCAAAGACTATAACATTACAAACCGTCCCATCAAATTTACATTGATGAAGGATTTGGAAGATCCTTATTATAACCAAATTTTATATGTGCCAACTGTCACTTACAACTTATACGACGGATTAATTCCCGGATTAAGATTTCACAACAAAACGATACTTGACAAACCATTTATCTATGATGTAAACCCCGCACTCTCAACAAAACAAGGAACTATTAGCGGAAGCTTTCTTCTTGCGGTCAACCAAAACTACAGAGAATCGGCATTGTACAATATGCGTTATTCTATAACTGGAAATTACTTTCACTACGCCAAAGACGCGAGCTATTTACGTCTGAATCCACTTGTAATGATGCGAATTCGCACATCAGATTTTCGTGATAATAAGCAGCAAGCCATTATGTTGCGACAGGTAATTGTGAGCAGAGAGAAATCAGAATTCGTACTTAATGATCCTCACACAAAAAACTATTCGGTCTCCAACGCCAAGTATTATTTCTCTGATTCGGAAGCAACAGAATCAATCGGTTTTGTATCGGAATTACAATACGCGGAAAAGTTCGGAAAAGGAATTTTACAGGCAAATTATAGAAAGCTTTTCGAAAATAATACTCAGATTGACTTGCGTTTTTATGGGGGAATTTTTGCTTTTAATAATACCAAATCTGACTTTTTTAATTTTGCACTTGACCGACCAACGGATTATCTTTTTGACTATAATTATTACGGAAGATCTGAAACTACTGGACTTTTCAGTCAGCAATTAATTCTGGCCGAAGGTGGATTCAAATCTAGATTTGATGATCAGTTTGCCAATCAATGGATGACAACTTTAAACTTGGGTGTCAATGTTTGGAATTGGATTGAAGTGTATGGTGATGTCGGATTGCTAAAAAACAAAGGCTTGAATGAGCGATTTGTCTTTGATAGCGGCGTACGCTTGAATTTAGTTCAAGATTATTTTGAACTCTACTTTCCAATAGTTTCATCAAATGGTTGGGAGATCGCACAACCTCGTTATGATCAAAAAATTAGGTTTATAGTGACATTAAACCCAAAAATCCTCTTAAACCTTTTCAATCGAAAATGGCTTTAATATAAAGCTTAATATACGAACCTTGCAGTATTTTCTGCTTTCTGACCTTTAAACAAACAATCTTTCTGCAAAATAAGCCGAAGTTTATCGATTCAGCAAAATAGGTCTTATTTTAATTTAGTCTCATATTATGAAATCAATGAGTTTTTCTTTAAATTTGTGTCCGAATTTGATACCCTCATTATATGACACAAGCACAGACTAACGCAGCACTTTCATTTGAAGACTTTAAAAAAGAAGTTATAGGAGATTATAAAGTAGCTGCCATAAGTAGAGAATGTAGTCTTCTTGGACGACGAGAAGTTCTTACAGGAAAAGCAAAGTTTGGGATTTTTGGCGATGGTAAAGAAGTACCGCAGCTAGCAATGGCCAAGGCTTTTAAGAATGGCGATTTCCGTTCTGGATACTACCGCGATCAGACTTTTATGATGGCTATTGGACAACTTAATGTCGAGCAATTTTTTGCAGGTTTATTTGGACATTCAGATATCGCTTATGATCCAATGTCTGGCGGACGTCAGATGGGTGG
>JBBSRP010000250.1:0-3839 GCA_038242935.1 Flavobacteriales bacterium | reverse complement strand
GCACATTGAAAAAAAAGCTTTCAGGTTGAGAACTTGCAATGGACAGCCGGATCAAGGCACAAAAGCCTATAATAATCTAAAAAAAGGCGACTCAAGTGAAAACATTTATTAAATTTGTTTTTGACATCCAAAATAAATGCATTTTGAAACCTATTTTCTGACTGCAAAAATAGGATATTTTAAAATATGAAAAAGGTTAAATATTATTATGATTCGGAAACCTTAGCTTATCAGAAAATTAAGGCTAAAAAACGAACGAAAATAGGATATGCAGCCTTATTTTTGGTGGCATCGGCATTATTTGGCTTATTAGGATTTGTATTGGTGTTAAATACGCCATTTTTTGAAACGCCAAAAGACCGATTGCTGGCAAGAGAAATAGAAAATTTACGCTTGAACTACGCGATTTTGAACGAAAATCTTAATCAGATGAGTGATGTGATGGAAAATGTGGAGGAGCGCGATAATAATATTTATAGAGCTTATTTTAACTCGGCGCCGATTCCGGATGAGCAGCGAAAAGCAGGTTTTGGAGGAATTAATAGGTATAAGAAACTGGAAGGCTACAATAATTCCGAACTAGTAATTAACACTAGTAAACGTGTGGATGTGCTGCAAAAACAGCTTGCAATACAATCTAAATCTCTGGATGAAGTAGTAAAACTAGCCAAAGAAAAAGCGAAGTTATTGACTGCGATTCCAGCGATTCAGCCAGTAAAAAATGAGAACCTGAAACGCATTGCTTCGGGTTATGGATATAGAACGGATCCTTTTACGAAGGCTCGAAAATTTCACGCAGGAATGGATTTTTCTGCTAAATCTGGGACTCCAATCTTTGCAACTGGTGATGCTATTGTGGCAAGAGCGGACAATAATGCGAGTGGTTATGGGAATCATATTGTGCTGAAACACGGCTACGGATATGAGACGCTTTACGGGCATTTGAGCAAATATAATGTGCGGGCGGGACAGAAAGTGAAACGTGGCGACATCATAGGATTTGTAGGAAGTACCGGCCGAAGTGAAGGGCCGCATTTGCATTATGAAGTGCATAAAAATGGCGAGGTTGTAACCCTCTTAACTTTTATTACGGCAATATTTCGGCGGCAGAATACATCGCGATTTCCAAAGCGGCAAATCAAGAAAATCAATCTTTAGACTGATGCAAAAAGAATTACAACCTGGAAAAAGGTATTATAGCATAGGCGAAGTTTCGGAGTCATTTGACGTAAATGCATCGCTGATTCGATTTTGGTGCAAGGAATTTGATATTCTAAAACCAAAAACGAATGCTAAAGGCAACCGAATGTTTGCGCCGGAGGATATTACCAATTTAAAATTGATTTACCATCTTGTAAAAGAGCGCGGATTTACGCTTGAAGGCGCAAGATTAAACTTAAAACAAGGACAGAAGAAAACCTTGGACAAATTTGAAATTGTTGCCAAACTTCAGTCGGTTCGCGATCAATTACTGAAGATTAAAAATGAATTATAACAACTAATAAATACCTAAACAAACTTTAAAAAAAACTGAAACGATGAGAAAATTTTTGCCTTGGATTATAGTAGGAGGAATAATAGTAATTTTATTTTTCTGGATTAAAGGAGTGAATAATACCGCGGTGACACTCAACCAAAACATTGAAGAATCTTGGGGAAATGTGCAAACATCTTACCAACGACGTAATGACCTTATTGGGAATCTTGTAAATACTGTAAAAGGTGCGGCAGATTTCGAAAAATCAACATTGACAGCGGTAATCGAAGCTCGTGCAAAAGCGACTGCAGTAACAGTAGATCCGTCAAATATTACACCTGAACAATTAGCAGCGTTTAACTCTGCGCAAAGTGGTGTTTCGTCTTCACTTTCTAGATTATTGGTAAGTGTAGAGCGTTACCCTGAACTGAAAGCAAACCAAAACTTCTTGAAATTGCAAGATGAGTTGGCGAGCACAGAAAACCAGATTCTTACTGCAAGAACACGTTTTAATGAGGCTGTAAAACCTTACAACAATCACATCAAAACTTTCCCAAACAATATGTTTGCAGGAATGTTCGGATTCCAAGAGAAAGCATATTTCAACGCTGTTGAAGGAGCTGAAAAACCAGTAGAAGTTCAATTTTAAAAATAAACTAATATGTCCTTAATCGAAAATTTTTTAACCAAAGAAGAAGAGTTGCAAGTTGTAGAAGCTATCAAGCAAGCTGAACAAGCGACCTCTGGCGAGATACGAGTACATATAGAAAAGACAGCTTCTGTCGCGCATAGTACTCGCGCGACAGAAGTTTTTAGTTTGTTAAAAATGGACAACACCAAGCTGCAGAACGGCGTACTTATTTATGTTGCTGTCGAAGATCACGCATTTGTGATTTGTGGCGACAAAGGAATAAATGATATCGTAGGTGCCAATTTCTGGAACTCGACAAAAGATATTATGCGCGCCCATTTCAAAAATGATGGGTTTAAGGAAGGCTTAATTGCTGGAATAAAAAACGCCGGCGAGCAACTACAAAAATATTTTCCGTGGCAGGAAGATGATACCGACGAACTTTCGAATGAGATTTCGCGCGGTGACCTCAAAAACTAAATAATGACAAGACACTTTTATATTAAAATCCTTTTCCTATTGTGCTTTGTGCAGTTGGGTTATTCGCAATTTGATATTCCGAAGAAACCGACAATGCAGACTAGTATTTACGACTATGCAAATGTACTTAGCGCTACAGAGAAACAAGCATTAGAGCAAAAACTAATTAATTATTCTGATTCTACAAGTACACAGATTGTAGTAATCACGACGCCAACCATCAAAGGAGAAAGTATTGGAATATTGACGCCGAGATGGGCTCAAGAATGGGGAATTGGTCAAGCAAAAGAAGACAATGGAATTCTAATTTTACTCGCGCTGCAAGAACGCAAAATCTATATAGCGCCAGGTTATGGTGTGGAAGATAGATTGACGGCGGGAATTAACGGAGAGCTGATTCGAAATGTTATTCTTCCAAATTTCAAAAACAATAATTATTATGCGGGACTCGATCAAGGTGTCGATGCGATTTTTGATGTTTTGAAAGGAAAATACAAAGGAACGCGAAAAGGCAATAAGGAAAAGAGTCTTCCTATTCTACCTTTTATCATTATTATCGTAATCATCATTTTCATTATTTCCAAAAATAAAAATAGCGGTGGCGGAGGAAACTCTGGCAATAGAGGCGGCGGATTTGACCTTGCCGATGCTCTAATCCTTGGAAGTCTTGGTCGCGGACTTGGCGGTAGAGGTGGCTTTGGAGGATCTTCTGGAGGTGGTTTTGGCGGCGGCGGAGGATTTGGTGGAGGCTTTGGAGGCGGTGGCTTCTCTGGCGGTGGTGCTGGGGGGAGTTGGTAGTTTCTTTAGTTAACGGTAGACAGTTTACGGTTAACAGTTAGACATAATCTTAACATAGAAATAAATTTGTGTTCTCTACGGTACGACGTTAGCTTTTAGCTTTATTTGGATGGCGAGTTTTTGAAAATATAAATTAGAAATAGCAACTTTGGAACTTGGGTTCTGGGGTTGCTATTTTTTGTCTGTAATCATTACAAAAGCGCACTCATAGTCTTCTTTATATAAATATGAGCGCTTATAGACATTAGCTGATAGCTAAAGACTGAAAGCTTGTAACTACATTAGAAATAGCAACTTTGGATCTTGGGTTCTGGAGTTAATTTTATTTTGATATACCTTCATATCAAATAATTACATTTATTGTAAATTGTAATGAAGTGAATTCATAAAAGACTCATTTGCAATACATAAAAAATATTTTTAGTTCGGTTTTTATCAGAACTTCAATTATCT
>JBBSRP010000249.1:0-3900 GCA_038242935.1 Flavobacteriales bacterium | reverse complement strand
CCTTTTACACTGAGAACTTGAATGTTATCAATATATTGCTGCATGTTTTGAGATGGCTGTAAAATCCAATTAATTCCTATGACACCAATCATCCCTTTATTGTCTGACACGTATTTTACTACTTCGTCATTAGTTTTAAAAGAGTATACATTTTTAGGTGTATCATTCCCTACTTTTGCCATTCCTAATAATTGGCGTGCAATACTTGAATTTAAATTGTCAAAGACAATTCCCTCAATGCCGTTAACTTTTTCACCGTTCAAAAATTTCACCACATCTGATACAGCAATTATCGAATCATTATTAGATTTATGGGCAATTAAAGCAATTGCATCAGTAGCAAATTTGGTGACTTTTGGTGTAACATTTCTGTTATTGAAAGCCTCAAGTTCACTTTTGTTTAGATCACGAGCCAAAATTGCAATCTGCACTGAATCTTTTAAAAGTGCAATTATTACTTCAGACTCAGACTTAGCATCTAATGTAATTTTTGCTTTATAGGCATCTTCAAAAATCTGTACTTGATCTTGTAAAACGGGTAGCACACTCTCGTCAACCGCGACAACAGCTTCTCCAGTTAGAACTGTTTCTTTGTCCGCGTCTTTATCCTTACACTGAACAGCCGTAAGAATTACGAATGCAAACATTACAACTCTAAAAATATTCTTCATAATGAAAGTATTAAATTGATTATTTAAAAAATCGTAAGAATCTCAAGAATGCATATACTATCAGTAAAACACCGAAGGCCATTCTAAACACAGGATCCATTGCTAGTGGCAACTCCTTCCAAAAAATAACAATCAGACCGAGTACAAGGTATATCAGAAAAAACAAAATACCTATAATGAGAAGAAATCGCTCTTTAGGCGATTTCTTCATTGTATTTCTTTCGGAAAATCGGCTCATTAATAAGCAGATTGAATTGTGATAGGCAATGAATATTGCACTCTTACCTTTTTACCATTCTGCTCTCCAGGAGCCCATCTTGGTGATTTTTTAAGTACTCTAATAGCTTCAGCACCTGTACCAAATCCAATATCTCTTATAACTTTAATATCGGTAAGCGATCCATCTTTCTCTACTACAAAAGTTACAAAAACTTTACCTTTCAGTCCTTCTTCTTCCGGAGCTTTATAATTGTTACCTACAAATTTATAAAAATTTGCAATACCACCTGGGAATTCAGCATTTTGCTCAATACCAGCAGTACTATAAATTTTATTATCGTCTCCACCTACTGCATCGATCGGTCCCTTTCCAACTGGTTCGATCGTTAACTTAGCATCAGGATCTCCTTTAATAGTTTCGTCTCCAATTTGTTTTTTGACGATGTCTTTAATTTTTGGCGGCTCTTCTACAACTTCCTCAGCTTTTGCAACTACTGGTTTCACAAATTTAACTTGATCAACGCGTGGCGGCGGCGGCGGCGGCGGTGCTAAAGGAACGATAGGTTCTTCAATTTTCTTGGGAGGCAATTTAATTGTCACAATCTTCTTGTCCATATCTTCTTCTACGACCTCTTTATCTGTACCAATAAAGCTAGAGATCATTGGAGTCGCAACAAGAAAGCTAAAAATTAGAACTCCCAATATTAGCGCTTTTAACGTTGTGCTAGGATTTTCAGTTCTCAAATCATACGCACCGTACGATTTGTTTTTACCCTCAAAAACAAGGTCAACCCATTTTTGTTTTAATATGTCTAATTTCATCTGATTTGTTTATTAGGTTATTGGGTTAAAACTATTTCTCACCTTCTAACACAGTCACTTCTTCTGGCGAGATATCGACAATTGCGTATGTTGGCACATCTGCAATAGCCATTTCATCTAAAACGTCTACTAAGTTTTTGTAATTAGATTTTTTACTAGGCTTGATAATTACGATTAATCCCTGATCAGGTTTTCCACGACCAGTAGAATACTGCAATACCTCCGCTTTTCTTTTGATCAATTCCTTTCTCAGTCCTTCTCTTCCATAAGCAATATTCTTTGGTGCCATTGGAGCATCCATAATACCCATGTAGAATTTCAGTTGATTATCAGCTCCTAACAGAACTGTCATAGTACGATTTTCATCAACTTTAAAGTCTGTATCAACTTTTTCGTCTTTGTCTGGCATACCTAAATCCATTGATTGAGGTTTTGATAAAGAGGTAGTTAGCATAAAGAAAGTAATCAATAAGAATGCCAAATCCACCATTGCAGTTAAATCTACACTAGAACTTAGCTTTTTACTTCTAACCTTGCCGCCCTTTTTTCCAGAGTCTCCTCCAGTATTTAATTCAGCCATTGTTTATATTTTTATTTTTAAAAATCTTTTCCTCTCAAGCCTGTTACCAGATTAAAGCTATTCACTTTCTGCTCTTGTAACATATCAATAACTTGCTTAATTTCAGGATATTCTTCTTGCGCGTCACCTTTTATAGCAAATTGCAATTGTTTGTCAACTAAATCAATGTTTGCTTGACGTGCACTTCTAATCCAATCTGCTAATTGATTATTCAGAGAGTCTTTTGGAATTGTGCTTTGTGAACTTTCTTCTCCTCGCTCTGTATTAGACATTGCAATAAGCGACTTTAATTGCTCTATTGGCACTCCAAAACCTTCGATCAGTGAGAAGCGCTTTTTTTCATTTTCAGAAAAAGTAACACCATATTTCTCACCCATTAGTTCCAAAGTTCTAATTCTCACATCTGCTCCAACAACTCCGAAGAAAACTTTCCCATGTCCAATTGTAATAGTCGCTAAGTCTGTGTCAGGCAATTTCGTCTGTACACTAGAGACCGGCGTATCCACCGCTAAAGGTTCTGGTTGTTTTGCTGTTGCTGTTAAGATGAAGAAAGTAAGCAGTAAGAAGGCAACATCGCACATTGCCGTCATGTCAACAGCGGTTGCGTTTTTTCTCGTTTTTACTTTAGCCATTTTAAATATTTAAAATTAGAAAAAATTGAGGTTATATATTTTACAACCTCAATTTTTCAAATTATTTTATAATTAGTTTTTTAAGCTTCCTCTTGAACGTCTGTACGTATTAACAATTGTTGAACTTGCCTCATCAATAGCGTAAGTAAGTACATCAATTTTAGATGTAAAGAAGTTATAAGAGATAATAGCTAATGCAGAAGCAAAAATACCAGTTGCAGTATTAATAAGTGCCTCAGAAATACCATTTGCAAGGGCAGCTTGATCTGGAGCTCCAGAAGTAGCAAGTGCACCAAAGGCTGTAATCATCCCCATTACCGTTCCTAGAAGACCAGCAAGTGTACCTAAAGATACTAGAGAAGACAATACAGTCATATTTTTCTCCAACATTGGCATCTCTAAAGAAGTTGCTTCCTCGATTTCTTTCTGGATTGTTTCTGCAGCACTTTCGCTATCAAATCCTTCTCTTTTAACGTCTTGATATTTAATTAATGCTGAGCGAATAGCATTTGCAACAGAACCTTTTTGTTTATCACATTCAGCAATTGCAGCATCAATATTTCCAGCGCTAATTTCTGCTTGTACCTTTGTCATGAATTTATCTAAACTACCTGTACCTGTAGCTTTTGAAATTACGAAGAAGCGCTCAATTGAGAACACAACTACCATAAGAACTAAACCAAGAAGAACCGGTACAATCTTTCCGCCTTTGTAAACCATTCCAAGAAGGTTACCTGATAATGGGTGACCGGTATTGTCACCATTTTCGAAGTTAGATGGATTACCCATAATATATCTCCAAATCAAAGCTCCCATTCCGACACACGCAACGATCACAATTAAAGAAAATATATTTCCTCCTGTAATACCAACTTCTTTTTTAACTTTTGCCATTTTTTTAAATTTTAATGTTCTTTTGATTAATGTTTAATTATCAGATTTGATTTTTTGATAGGAGCAAATTTAAATTTTTACT
>JBBSRP010000248.1:0-3927 GCA_038242935.1 Flavobacteriales bacterium | reverse complement strand
TTTACCTTAAAAATTATTATAATGACAGAAAATGACAAAATTGAAAATTCTAATATTTCGTCTGGACAGCACGATACAGTATGGCTAAAAACGCACCCGATGACATACAAAAATCCGCTAAATGAAGATGTCGAAACAAATGTTCTAATAATTGGCGGAGGAATTGCTGGGTTGACTACTGCATATCTCTGCTTAAAAGAGGGCAAAAAAGTAATTATTCTTGAAGACGGTTTTTTGGGAAGTGGTGAAACTGGCCGAACGACTGCGCACTTAAGCAACGCACTAGATGATCGTTATTTTAACTATGAAAAAATATTTGGTGAAGATGGATCTAAACTTGCTGCGGAAAGTCATGCGGATGCTATAAGTGAAATAGAGCGAATAGCCAATGCAGAGAACATTGACTGTGATTTTAAACGATTGAAAGGGTATCTTTTTCTTCACGAAACCGATGAGGAAAAAAGTCTGAACGAGGAATTGGATGCCACTCATAGAGCTGGAATACCGACGAAAATGCTCGATAACACTCCGGGACTTGCCGACGGAACTGACAAAAAATCTATTGAGTTTCCTGAGCAGGCAAGGTTTCACGTACTTAAATACCTCAACGGCTTGCAAAAAGCCATTTTGGATTTAGGCGGAAAGATATACACGCATTCTCGTGCCGAAAAGATTACGAAAGACGGTGCAGAGGCAAATGGATTTAAAATTGATGCGAGTCATATTGTGGTGGCGACCAATTCGCCAGTAAATGATTTTGTTACAATGCACACAAAACAGCACGCATACCGCACCTATGTTGTGGGAGCGAAAGTCAAAAAAGGAGCAGTAATGGATGCGCTTTGGTGGGATACTGGCGATCAGGATTCACAATGGGTTTCGGCGCCGTATCATTATGCACGTTTGCAGGAGTTGGACGATGAATATGATTTATTAATCTGTGGTGGCGAAGATCATAAAACAGGTCAGGAAGATGAGGAAGATATTAGTCAAGGCGAACGTTACGAGAGATTGGAAGCTTGGACGCGTGAGCATTTTCCTCAAGCGGAAGAGTTTTCCTATCGCTGGTCAGGACAAGTGATGGAGCCCATAGATTCTTTAGGATATATGGGGAAAAACCCTGCTGACGACAATATTTATATCATCACGGGCGATGCTGGGAACGGAATGACGCACACTACAATTGGGGCGATGATAATTCGAGACGAGATTGTAAGTCGAACTAATAAATACGCTGCATTATATGATCCTGCAAGAATTTCGCTGAAAGCTGCAGGAACTTTCCTTCAAGAAGGTGCGAATATGGCCAAGCAATATTTGGATTGGATTTCAAGTACAGATTTGAAGGATGCTCACGATCTCGACGCTGACCAAGGTGGAATTTTGACCAAAGGTTTTAGCAAAATTGCGGTTTACAAAAATAGCGAAAACCAAGTAGAGGCATTTTCTGCGGTTTGCCCGCATATGGGCTGTGTGGTGCATTGGAATAGCGATGAGAAATCGTTTGACTGTCCTTGCCACGGAAGCCGATTTGATGTGAAAGGAAAAGTAATAAACGGGCCTGCTCTTACAGATCTTAAGAAAATAGACATTAAAGAAGAATAGATTTTAAATTAAAAGATCCGCAACGATGAAGCTGCGGATCTTTTGGGTTATGGTTGTTATTATAATTTGTTTGTAGTTATTCTGCCTTTTGTTTTTGATCTATGTTTAATTTTGATTGGTTGTATCTTGAATTCCGCTGGTTTCTTCGATCTTGTCTTTAAGTGGCACTGGCGTGGTATCATCATTTATATAAGCAGTATATAGAATAAAAATTAACGCAGCACTTACTAGTAGAATTCCCAAAGTGACAATTGTAACCATTGTGTGGGAATACTTGAATTCGGCTTCACGCAATCTTTTCAAATTCTGTCGATACTTTAAGTATGCAAACAAAATCATCAAGGCACCGCCACTCACGAGCAAAATTCCTATTATCTGATTTGTAAACAGTGCAAACTTAATTGACACGATTCCGAAAGCCATTACTTCCAACCCAGTTCGAACCCAAGAGAGAAAAGTCTGCTCGTTGGACAGATGCTGATTGAATTGTGGTTTATCATTTTGCATTATGCGAAATTTCTGAATTTGGTGATGGATAAAAATAGGTTTTTATAAGAATACTATTTTATAGAATCAGCGTATTAAATTATAGAAATTGGGGATATAATTTCCTTTTAAAATCTATCTTTGACTTCCTAAAAGTAAAATGAGATGAGCAATATTTGGTACGAATGCAAAGTAAAATATAGAAAGTTAGAAGAATCTGGCGCACAAAAGATTATCAGCGAACCATACTTGGTTGATGCTTTATCATACACCGAAGCCGAAAGTAGAATTACCGAAGAGATGTCGGCATATATAAGTGAGGAGTTTAAAATCACCAATATTAAGATGGCAAACTACGCGGAGATTCATCCGTTTGAGAATGCCGACCGTTGGTTTAAGTCGAAAGTTTCTCTTATCGCTTACGACGAAGAAAGTGGCAAAGAGCGCAAAACGAGTATGTATTTACTAGTTCAAGCAAACGACGTAAAAGAAGCCTACGACAATACTGTGAGCGTTATGAAAGGAACAATGGGCGATTATACAATTCCCGCAATTACCGAATCTCCAATTCTTGATGTGTTCCCGTATTTCTCTGGTGATGAAGATGAATTGGAGCAAGTTGAGAAGTTCAATGCTTTGAAAGCTTCAAAACCTGAACTGACAGAAGTTGAAAATCACATGGAGTTTGTGACGGAGGAGGAAGAAGCTTAAGATCTGGAAAAACCCGCGGAAGCGGGTTTTTTTTGTGGTTTGTGAAAACTTTTCGGAGATATTAGAATGCTCGGAATGAATTCCGAGGTTATATATCGGTCGTCCCGATGGGACTTAGTTATTAGTATCTGAATTATTTCACTTCTCAATAATATCTTTCAGAGAACTATCAGCATTCTCGCCAACCATCAATCCCTGCGACTGTCCGCTTCCAAAATACGTACCTGTCCAATTCATCATGGTTCTTAAACGATTTCGGTAGTCAATTAGGAGAAAAACGTGTACAAATAGCCAAGCAAACCAGGCAATCCATCCAGTGAGAGTAGTATTTGGATAAGTAAGATCTGCTACGGCCTTACTTTTTCCTATTATGGCCATTGTGCCTTTATCCCGATATTTAAAGACTTTTAAATCGCTTAACTCGTTTTGAGCAATGGCTACTAAATTCTTCGCCAGCGCTTTTCCCTGCTGTTGTGCTACACTGCCCAATTGTGGGTGACCTTCCGGAAAATCCGGATCGGTCAGCTGAATACAAGTGTCCCCAATTGCAAAGATATTACTGGTGTTTTCTACTTTATTATACCCATCAACTTTCAGACGGCCTCCTCTTCCGTAGAGATCTTCTGCAAGTCCTTTAAACTTGGAGGCTGTTACACCCGCGGTCCAGATGAGCGTTCTGGTTTCGATGAAATCCCCATCTTTAAAATAAACTTTATCATCTTTATAATCGGCAACCAATTTGTTAAGTTGCACAATCACACCCATTTCTTCCAGACTTTTCTTTGTATACTTCTGCGATTTCTCGCGCATTGGCGGAAGCACAGTTGGCGCACCATCAACCAAATATAGATTTAAAGGTTCCTTAACCAATTCCGGATAAATATCTTTCAAAACTCTGGAACGCATTTCGGCAATCATTCCTGCTACTTCAACTCCCGATGGACCGGCGCCAGAAATAACAATATTCTGAATCTTCCGTTTCTCCTCCTCATCTGTAGAATACGTATATTTTTCAGCTTGAAGAATTAGAAAATTCCGCAACTTAATCGCGTCATCAATGGTTTTCATGGGAAGAGAATTCTTTTCTATGTTTTCCATCCCAAAATAGTTGGCCTTCGTTCCAGT
>JBBSRP010000247.1:0-3929 GCA_038242935.1 Flavobacteriales bacterium | reverse complement strand
TTGATATCTTTTACGATTTTCGCCATCAGAAGTCCATTTGGATAAATCATAATATTTGCCGCTGCTACTTCACTAATTTCTGTGGCATTGGAAGTGACATCTATGCGATCATAATTATAGCGCACCACTCTTTCGCCAGCAGCATTATAGGTATATACGGCTATAGGATGTCCTGTTGGCTCGTCTGGCTTTAGGTCTACAGCAATTAATCTGTTTTCTTCGTCCCAAAGATTTTTTCGAAGGCTGGTTTTTAGTTCGCCAACTTTTTCTATAATTTCTTTTTGATACGTTAAATCGAAACTTCTCTATGATGAGGAGTGCTTTACGTAATTTACAAGTACGGATTACAAATCCGCGCTATCAGATTCATTATTAATTATCGGAAATATCATTTTTAACATTTGTCTTAATTTTCATAGTTTTAATGATGTTGTCAAATTCTTTTTTTCGTTCCAACGGAACATTTAAATATCCGACATTTACTTCTCCATCATATTTATTTTTCCAAAATTTCCCGCTTAAGTCTTTGCCATATAAAGTTACCGTATCTTGAAGTGGAAATGCAAAAATAGATTTTTGAGATTGCAATGAATCATTTCTAATATTATAATAATTTACAGAAGTATTTCCATCTTCATCGCTTATATAAAAAATAGAATTATCGAGATAAACATATTGATACTCTGTCCATTCTATGCCACCCGATAAGTTCTTAACTTTGTAACCTAGTTTTATGGTAGCTTTATAAATTTTCGTTTGCTTCTGAGTGTTACTGTAAACTTTGAATTTTACAATTCTAAATTTGTTGTGAGTAGAGCAAGAGAAAAAGAAAACTCCAAGAAATAGGATTATAATTTTAAATTTTATTGGTACCATATCGGTTTTACATTTTTATTTGATGAATTTAGCATTGAAGGTCCCGCGCTAGTTTTAATGCCATTCTCGTCAAATGTGGTTTGATAATGAGTTCTTAGAGGTTGCCCCAACTGTTCTCTTAGATTATTTTCTCTAAAAACTGCTTGCCACTCCCTTCGTGTAACGTTACTTTCTTTTCTATCGTCTAATAATCCCCTGTTTGAGTCTAAACCATGAAACATTTCATGACCCAAATTAGTGACTCTATTACTTTTCATTCCTTTCAACGTTGGTATTGATCCTCCTGAAAGATCCCAGAAAATGGTACCTCCTGAACCTCCCGAAAAATCTACTCCTTGATTTGATAAAGTTTCAAATGCAAATAAGTAAGCCGGATCCGAAGCAAATTGAGTTGCGAAAGCCTTATATTTATCAGAAGCTACATACTCATTCGACCCCTCCATAATTTTAAATTCATTTTTCGAAGATTGCAGCTCATTAATCATACTGGATCCTTCCTCAGTACCTCCAATTATATTCAATGCTTCTACTGTTTTTTGAATAAATTTGTCAACTTTACCTGTATATTCAGATCCATCTCTATATAATTTTCCATTTTCGTATGTAAGATTATTATCCTTTCCCCCAATTATTATAATTTCTTCAGCACTCATTCCTGTAGGGTCAATCAAATTAATAGGATTATTGTAAACATAACCATACGAATCAAAAGTCTGCTCCGCCAGCGGATCCACACTTATAAATATACTCCATTTAGGATCGTAATACCTAGCACCGTAGTAATAATTTCCGGTTTCGGCATCAAATTCTTTTCCATTATACTTAAATGGGCTGTTGTAAGAATTTAAATGTTCGTCTACTAAGGTCTCACCAAAAGGTAAGTACTCCATGTGTTGGCTTACAATTCCATCTTTATTGGTAATATAGCTCGAACTTCCTAGATGGTCTGGATGGAAGTAAAAGTAGTTTATCTTTCCAAGATCGTGTACAATTCCTAATGAATTCCCATCTGGCATTGGATTATTTGCTGGTGGTGGCTGGTTAAATTTAGAATATACTATTTCCACAATTTCTCCTGCATCTAGAACACTTTGGTTGCTAGGGGCGCGAACTACAGAATGACTTATTTGAGGCATAGCAGCATCAACCAGAGTTTCAGGATATAGACCAAGGTTATTACTGGTACCAATTTTGGCAGAAATCCGCTCACTTCCTATGTAATAATGTTTTGTATATGTGAGGTTGCTAGCACGTAGATCTTTGATATCTTTTACGATTTTCGCCATCAGAAGTCCATTTGGATAAATCATAATATTTGCCGCTGCTACTTCACTAATTTCTGTGGCATTGGAAGTGACATCTATGCGATCATAATTATAACGAACTACTCTTTCGCCCGCTGCATTGTAGGTATATATTGCTATAGGATGTCCTGTTGGCTCGTCTGGTTTAAGGTCTACAGCAATTAATCTGTTTTCTTCGTCCCAAAGATTTTTTCGAAGGCTGGTTTTTATTTCGCGCACTTTTTCAATAATTTCTTTTTGATACGTTATTATCAAAATTTCTTCGGAAGGCGGAACTTTACGTAATTTGCAGCACGGATTACAAATCCGCGCTATGCGACATAAATTCCAGGTAGAAATTACTAATTTTACTTTTGACTCTCAGACACAAATTTTTCATCAGCTAAATATGTTTCAATTTTTAAAATATGGTAATCTTGATTGAAGAAAATAACTTGTTTGAAATTTGACATTCCTTTTACTTCGGCGGTGCTTGTATATAACGAATTATTAATTTTCTTTATTGAACAAGTAATTTCGTTGACAGGAGTTTTATACATATAAAAAGTATCCTTTTTAGTAGTAAGGATTAAATAATAATCTTCACTACCAGTTAATGATTTTGGTTCATTATTTTTAGAATAATATCCATCCATTTTTTTTACTAAAGTATCACAGTTAACCTCCTCAATATTATCATATTGACTTGTTAGACATAACTGCAAACTTGCTTTGTCATAAATTATTTCCCAGTGCAATGAATAGTCTTTGGTGTTACCAGAAACTGCTTTTAGAATATCTTTTCTATTTGTGTTTGTGGTGCAGTTCATAACTATGCAAGCCAATGAAAACAGATATACTTTTCCTGAAATTCGGATAATATTTTTCATAGTTTAATATTGATACTGGTATGCATCTTTAGCTCCTTCAAATGATTTTTTATAATCAGGATCGATTTTAATCAAAGCTTCCATTATCTGATTATAAATTTTTACGCATAGATGAGAAGTGTCGTTATTTTTTATTGCTTTCGCTAGAGCTGCCTAGATGGTTTTTGGTTCGAATACAATGACGTCAGCAAAATAATCACTTGAGTGCCGGAGTGCTTTTGGCGGTTTGTGGGCACGGATTATAAATCCGCGCTATCGGAGTTGTCGTAAACGGAGATTTAAAGAATTTCAGCTTCGAGAAATTACAACTTACAAATTCGGCAATAAGTGCTTTCCTGAAAGTTCACGGAAGGCTTGATATAACTATTGATGGATTAGAATAAAACTATTCTGTCTTCTTATTAATATTTTTTCTGCTATTATAGACAAAGACACCAATTGCTGCAACAAGCACATAAGGAATAATCATCAGGTAGACTATTCCGTCGTTTACCGCTGCGGCTTGACCGTCATTGCCACCACTTTCTAGAGCAGCGCGGCACATTGCACATTGCGCTTGAACGCCAGAATTCATTGCGAAAATAAAGAAAACAACCAAGAGCATTTTTACTTTTGACATGTCAGAAAATCTTAAAATATTAATTTTGATAGTAAGGAGAAATCATCAGATACACTATTACTCCGGTGATGGCAACATATAGCCAAATAGGGAAAGTGATTCTTGCAATTTTTCTGTGCTTATCAAATCTTTTTGAAAGTGCTCTTACAAATGAAATAAGCACAAGAGGAATTACGGCGATTGAAAGAACTATATTCGTGATAAGAATAAAGAAGTAAATATACTTTAAAGTACCTTCTCCTCCATATTTGGTTTCGATTG
>JBBSRP010000246.1:0-3934 GCA_038242935.1 Flavobacteriales bacterium | reverse complement strand
TTTGATGATGAGAATAAAGTGATGAACCTTTCGGTAAAAGAAGTAGATGGACAAATCTGCGTGGTAAGTCAGTTTACTCTGCACGCTGCTACCAAAAAAGGCAGTAGACCATCTTATATAAAAGCTGCAAAAGCAGATGTTTCAATTCCACTTTATGAGTTATTTCTTGAAAGACTTTCTCGCGAACTTGGCAAAGAAATTCCAAGTGGACAATTTGGTGCTGATATGAAAGTGTCGTTAGTAAATGATGGACCCGTTACTATTTTGATTGACAGCAAAAATAAGTGATTATTTTTAAGATTAGATTTTTTTGTACCTCATAAAATTTTATATTTCATTTATCTATTCGTTTTTAAAAACATTAGAAGTCCAAATTTTTCGATCATTTCAATTATTTAGATTTTCTTCTTTTGCTATAAGAAGTATTTCACCATACTTTTATTTTCAGCTGAGTTCAGTGAACTTCGTTTACAGTGGACCCTAGCGAAGCCAACTACAAGAAATATTAGGTACAAATAGCCTGACCAGAGCCAAATGATATGTACTAATTTTTCGAAATCATTCTATCGAGAATTCTCGCATAAAAATCATCCATTAGTGAGAATACTTCAAAACTTTGTGAGAATAAGCTATAAAATATTATATTATTTTTGTTAATTTTTACTGAAATTATCGCACACTTGCTACTCAATCCTGTGCAATGAGAATTTTTTTAACTATATTACTATTCCATATTTGCAACATCGTTTCTGCACAGAAGGATGACTATAGTTTTACTATTATTCCAGATTCATTAAAGACTAATGCAAACTCAATTGTTCGAAATCAAAAAGTTGACATTACGATTCTTTCTCAACGGAAGATGAATATCAAAACATTGAGAGTTATTACGATTTTAAACGAATATGGAGTAAAAACCATTGATGCGCAGGAGCATTATAATAAAACGACTAGTCTAAAAAATATTGAAGCCATAATTCTCGACGCAAATGGTAATGAAATTAAAAAGATTAAGCAGAAGGATTTTAAAGACATAACTGCATCTGGAGGAAGTACGTTATTCTCAGACAGCAGGTATATTTTTCAAGATTACACACCAATCTCATACCCTTTTACTGTCGTCTACATAAGCGAAATAGAAACTTCGACCACTGCTTTTATACCTCAATGGTTCCCAATCAGCAATTATTTTTCAAGTGTTGAAAAAAGCACTGTGAATGTATTATATCCTGCTGATCTTGGTTTCCGTAAAATGGAATTTAATTTAACAAATTACAATATCCAAAAAATTCACGATGTTGGCGGACAGCTAACATACGCACTAACAAATACTACTGCAGTAAAAAACGAATCTTATAGTCCGTCAGAATTATCTGTTTTTCCGAGGGTAGTGATGAGTTTGACAAAGTTTCATCTAGAAGGTATTGATGGAGAAGCTACCACTTGGGCAGAATTTGGAAAGTGGTATTTTGAAAAAGTTCTCGAAGGCACTACAGAATTATCTGCGGAAACGATAGCAGCAATAAAGAAATTGGTAGGAGATGAAAAAGATCCTATAGAAAAAGCGAAAATTGTGTACGACTTTGTACAGCAAAAATCACGATACGTTAGCATTCAGGTTGGAATAGGAGGATGGAAGCCAATGTTTGCACAGGATGTCGACCGCTTAGGTTATGGCGATTGTAAAGCGCTTAGTAATTATACAAGAGCTTTGCTTAAAGCAGTAGGAGTGGAGTCATATAACACATTATTGTACGGAGATAACGATAAACGCAGTTTTGAAAAGGATTTTGTGTCAATGCAGGGAAATCATATGATCCTCGCTATTCCTGACAATAATCGTTATATATGGTTGGAATGTACTAGTCAAGACGATCCATTTGGTTACCAAGGAACTTTTACTGATGATCGTGACGTTTTAGTGGTAAAACCTAGTGGAGGTGAAATTGTACGAACTCAAATTTATCCAGACCAGAATAATTCTCAGATAAGTAAAAGCACTTATGAAGTGTCTTCTCAAGGTTCTATAAGTGGTAAATCTGTCATAGAAGCAAGGGGTTCACAATATACTAACAAAATAAAATTGGATAAATACGCCGCTGTAGAGATTGAGAAATTTTACAAAGATTATTGGAGTAATATTCCAAATCTGAAACTAATTAGTACAAAATTCGAAAACAATAAAAATGAAATAAAAACTACTGAGAGCATTAGTGTCAGTGGAGAGGGATATGGAAAATTTTCTGCTAACTCATTAATTTTTACTGTTAATGCTTTTAATATGTATCGAGAAACTGTAAGACGAGTACGTGGAAGGAAAATGCCATTTGAAATTGAACGCGGTTTTGTAGATCACGACGAAACGACAATAGACGTACCATCAAATTTTAAGATAGAATTTTTGCCAGCAGCAGTTGAGATAAAAAGTAAGTTTGGCAACTATAAATCCGAAATCACAAAAATCAACGAGACAACATTTCTTTATAAACGCACATTTTCTATCAATCGTGGACTCTATGCAAAAGAAGAGTTTGACACTTACAGAGCATTTATAGATGATGTCTGCCGGAATGATAATGCAAAAATTATTTTAACTAAATAAATTTCCGCTATGAAAAATATTAAATTTTTAGTTGCAGTTGTCCTTTTGGTGGCTGTATCATCAATTAGCGCCCAAAATCGGAAACTTGGAAAAGTGACCGTGGAAGAATTGCAAGAAAAGCATCATCCTGCGGATACAACAGCTGCAGCTGCAATTTTGTTTCAGGAGGGAAGGGTGACATTTAGATATGATGACGTAGATGGATTTGTGAAGATTACAACCGTAAAAACTAAGGTTAAAATCTATAAAAAGGAGGGTTATAAGTGGGCGAATCACGCTGTAGAATATTATACGGTTTCGCAAAGCCGAGATAAATTGTCATTTTATGATGTTGCGACGTATAATCTAGTAAAGGGTAAGGTCGAAAAGTCCAAGATTAAATCTGATGGAGAATTCACAGAGCAAGTTAATAAATATTGGGATCGAAAAAAAATTACATTACCCAATGTTAAAGAGGGTTCTATAGTTGAGTATGAATATATACTAGAATCGCCACGAATAGGAAGCTTTGAAGATTGGAAATTTCAGTACGGTATTCCTGTGAATTATTCCGAATTTGAAACGATTGTTCCCGAATACTTTGATTATAAAGCATTCCAGAGAGGTTTTCATAATTTAAAAAAGACAAATTCTTCTGTAATAAATAGTTCTACGAAGGAAAAATATACTGACATTATAACTAAATATGTTGCGGAGAGTCTTCCGGCAATGCGCGACGAGTCGTTTGTGAATAATATTGATAATTATAGATTAGCGGTGTCTCACGAGCTTTCTTCAATACAATATCCTCGTCAGATGAAAAAATCTTTTTCTAATAATTGGGAATCTGTTGTAAAGACCATTTATGATAATTCTGATTTTGGGGTCGAAGTAAATAAAACCGGATACTTTGAAAATGATTTAGAAAAAATTTTACAAGGCATAACAACCAATGAAGCAAAAATTGCGGCAATATTATCTTTTGTAAAAACGAAAGTAAAATGGAATGAGTATGTGGGGTACAACTGCAATGAAGGTGTAAGGAATGCATATAAGACTGGCTTTGGTAATGTTGCAGAGATAAATCTGATGCTTATCGCAATGCTACGACACGCAGGATTTGATTCAAACCCAATTTTATTGAGTACTAGATCTAATGGAATTGCAAGTTTCCCAAGTCATTCAGCTTTTAATTATGTTATTGCAGGCGTACAACTTCCTAGCGGCCTCATGATGATAGATGCGACAGAAAAATATTCCTTGCCAAACGTGCTTCCAATGCGCGACCTTAACTGGATAGGGCGTCTGATTCGTAAAGATGGAACATCTTCTGAAATAGATTTGATGCCAACA
>JBBSRP010000245.1:0-3943 GCA_038242935.1 Flavobacteriales bacterium | reverse complement strand
CAGGCAATACATCCTATTTTAATTGCAACTGGCAGATTATTTAATCCTGTAAAAAGTCCAACTGCTATTTACTTTTTACTACATAGTGAAAGTTCAAATGCAATTGTAATTAATATCGGCAAAATTGATCTATCAGGAAATTTGCTATACTTAATTCAGCCGGAAGAGCGGATATCGCAATTGGCTTATTATAATAATAAACTATATGCAGTTACTGAACAGCAGTATGCTTTAGGTAATGAATCTTTTTCTTACGTTGGAAAATTACATATTTTAGAAGAGTCTACCGGACTAGGACAATCGTACCTAATTGGGGATCCCGCTGCTTTTATAATCGGCTATAATGGCCTTGCAATAAATGAAACGGGCATCTATGTATTTTCAAATAACACCTATTTACCAACGTTTCCGCTCGAAACTCAAGGTTTCTACTATACTCCAGGAGCTTTTCAGCCTTATTCACAACCTACTCTTTATGGGATTTGTGTAGGAGCTTTAACAAAAATATGATCTTACCACCGCGACAATAGAATGGAGTACTTATCTAGGAGGCAGCGGCGGAATCTTATTAGAAGATGCAAGACGCCCTAATAAATTGAAAATTTTTAAAGGTGATATTTATACACTTGGCAATTCTTTTAATTCCACTAATATAGCCACAGAGGGTGTTTTTAATACTACTGGCCCTGTGTCTTGGTTTATGATGCGTTTTAATCCAGCGGGAGAAAGATTGATAGGAACTTTTTTGACGCCTCCAAATATCGCAATGCCCATTTTAAGTCAACGACTAATGTTTTCTGACGACAATTCTAACTCATTAAATATTACGAGTACTGCTATCACCGATGGTCTAGCTTCTGCTAATTCACCACAAGAACATCCAGTTGGAGCAGGGGATGTTTTTCTTACGAGCTTTACAGATACAGGACAGCGATTGTACGCAACATATTTAGGTGCCGCATCTGGAGATTCTCCTATAAATGTTCATTGGTTTGAAGATAATATTATTGGCTTTATGCGGACCACTGCAAATTTTAATACACCGCTTTTTTTCCCAACCACCGCTTCTACGATTTTACTGCCGCTGGGCTTGGCAGAAAATGACGCAGCACTTCACACATTGGCATTCAAATATTCGAATGCTTTAAATTCTGCCAGTTTTAGCCAAGAGACTGCTCAGCTATATCCAAACCCTACAAATGGCTTACTGAACATTGTTTCTCAAAATGATATTGAGCAAATCGACGTTTATAGCGTAGATGGAAAGAAAATAAAAGTAGCAACTCAATACGGTTTTCAACAAGCTCAATTGGATGCTTCAGCTTTGGCAAATGGGATTTATATTTTAGTGCTTACAGATAAAAACAATAAGGTACAAAAGCAGAAGTTTGTGAAGAAGTAAGTAGAGAATCCTCACCCCAACCCATCCTCACAACAGCCCCCTCCGATACTTCGACTGGCTCAGTAATCGAGGAGGGGGAAGTTTGACATGACGTGGAAATTGATGATTTGTTTTTACTTTGAAAAAAAATACGCGCGGAGCGTCATTGCGATCCCGATTGCTATCGAGAGAAGCAATCGCATCTGTGACTCAATCTTATTTCTTACGAGCCTACGTTTCCTGCTATCACAACAGCGATTTTGAAAACCTTCTTCGTAAACTCTATCCACAGATTTTCTCCATAAACTTCTCATCCTGACGAAGAAAGACCCGAGCGGTAGCGAACGCGCGAAGCAATCGCATTAGAGATTCAGCTTCATCCAGATATAAGTTGCAAATTCCTACTAGTCCTAACATATTTAATATGAAAAGATGGCTTTCGCCGAATCTATTCAGACCGTTCAAGAAGTAGATGGCGCAGGGTTTTGATTTGTCTTCGGTTGAAGCAGCGCGGAAAACTTGACGTCAATTGAAATAACAACAACAAAAGTAATTTTAGATACTTTTGAAATCTTAACGAAAAGCCCAACCAAGCATTATCTGTTGCCATAACTTTCCTATTGGGCAATAATAAATTGTGTTTCTTGCGAAAAATTATTCACAATCTGTATTATACCATTTACTTTTGAATAATATATTACTTGAAAATGCGACCTAATAAGATACACATTCGTATATTCAATTCCCGCAATGTTAATACTTGGAAAAAACTCATCCTGATATTTGAAAGAATCAATATTATTTCCAAAGCATTCTCCTAGATAAGCTGTAAGTTCAAAGCGGCCATTGCTCCTAGCTTCAACTGACAAAGTTCCCGTGTAACAATTTGTTATGTCAGAAAAAGAGTATTCACCTCTTTCAAAATAGTCGTCTCCTCCCGAACCACCAAGCCACCATCCAGCATTTGATTCTTCGTAGTAATATGTTTCTTTTGAATTTATGGTTAAAGTTACAATTTCATTTGTGCTGATGTTTTTCAACTTGAAAGTATCTCCAATGTCATAATTTATCAAATCTTTTGCTTCTTTAGGCAAATCGTAATAGGTGTCGTCTTTGCTACATGATTGAAATAGTATCAATGACAGGAAAATGAGGTTGAATTTTAGTAATAACTTTTTCATTTAGATTGGGTTGACAAATCTTGGGTGACGCGTTAGTAGGTATGACATGATGATCAATCGATCTAAACTTTTCAGACTAATGTAGTAATAATTTAGGTTTGATTAAGTATTTCATGCAGTAATTTACAATTCTGCACGAGAAAATTTTCTAGAAAAAGAAACTTCAAACTGGAATACAAATCTACTCAAGCGCCCTTAAATGTTTGACAGAACTGATTAGGATTTTAGCACAGATTATAAATCTATGCAATCGGGTGAATGTTCAACTTCAAAGCTTTTGAACATGCCTACAAGGTTAAAAATAAACCTTATAGGAGATCAAATTAATTCAGTTACGATTTTTCACATTTATTAAAATCACATTATGAAATTGAACTTCCAACAAACTCATGCGAACTTTGCGTTCTAACTTTAATTATAATTGCTTAATAAGCACTTAATTCGATCGAAGACTTCTGTTCCGCAATTGAATATCTCACTTCAATGGTTGCACAGGTCTGCGTGAGGGATGGTCGTGGAAATCCTTTCTTGTGGCTTAGCGGAGCAAAAGCTACAAGAAAGATTGGGAACAGACAGCCCGACCCAAAGGGGCACGCCCAAATAAAAAAACATCAAAAAAAAATAGCCATCTCTTTCGAAACGGCTTCTCCCTACAATCTTTCAATCTTTTAATCTTTCAATTTTTAAATGTTTAATTTAAATTATTCTAGATTTTTCCATCCCGAAATATTTTTAGATTTTAATTGAAGTGCGGCAAACAAAAATAAAATTGCTGATAAACCCAACAGGCAAACAGTTAATTCTATTCCAATATATAAATTTAATAATAAAGTTAAAATGCTTATTGTTAACATTCCCCAAAACGCCCATTTTTTCCATTGGAAAATAAAATACATAAATACCAAGTCAAAAATAGTAAAGATCAGGTATAAATAATTTATGCTCTCTGTGAGATCTAGTTGATCGTTATTTGGGTCGGAATCTAAAGTAGTTTTTAATAAATATAAATCAGCCATTATGAATAATGAAAGTAAAATTGTCACTATTAAATTTCTACTTTTAAAACTTTCAGAAAGATTTTGATTCTTAATAACAATCATAAAGTGGGAGTTTTTGTCAAATATTGAACGCAAAAAAAAGCAGTAAAAGTATGCTAATTAATCACGCGAATTAATAGGTCTTATTGTTATGTTTTCTCATTTTTTTTCAAAGATATACCTTAAGGACTTCGTACATCGGCAGCGAGTTATAATTGACAGATGAGTATTATATCTGTATGCATTCGACATATCGGTCGAATTGACGCTGCACGCCTCTTCGTTTTTTCGCTTCTTTAATGCATTCGATCATATCCTTCAGTATTGGATTGCCCTTCTCATTT
>JBBSRP010000244.1:0-4088 GCA_038242935.1 Flavobacteriales bacterium | reverse complement strand
TTACTGAAATGGGATACAAAGTAATGCCTGGAGATGTGGTAAACTTTGATGGGACAACGCTTACACCAGAGCGTAAAGAGTACTATGTGCTAAACAAACCTAAGAATTTCACTACTGCTGTAGATGAAAACGAATTGCACAGAAATGTATATGAACTTGTAAGAAGTGCTACAAATGCACGCATTCAGCCAGTAGGAAGAATGGACAAGAATACGACAGGATTGTTGCTTTTCACGAACGATACGGATATGATTCGTAAGTTTAGTCTTCCAAATCAGAAGTCTGCGAAAATTTATCACGTGTCTTTGGATAAGAACTTGAGATTTGAAGATCTTGAGAAAATTGCTGGTGGTGTAACGCTTGACGGACACAGACTAGCAGTTGAAGAAGTGACTTATATTGACAATGAGCCAAAAACGGAAATTGGATTGAAACTACGTACGTCTAACGTAAAAGTGGTTCGTGCGATTTTTGAAAGTTTCAAATACGATGTTATCAAAGTGGATCGCGTTTCGTTTGCAGGTTTGACAAAAAAGAATTTACCTCGTGGTAATTGGAGAGTTCTTACAGAGCAAGAAATTATCAACTTGAAAAATATGTAATCTACAATTTGTAGTATTTATAACCGCTGGAGTTTCTTTAGCGGTTTTTTTATTTTCAAAAAATCTGCGTACACTATTTTCTCAATAATATCAAAGCTGTAAGTTAACCATTATTTCGGCTCCTAAAAACAATCATCCTCATAGAAAAAAATGAAATAAAAGCCAGAGCCGTAGGCTCGACTTTATTGTAGCGCAGGATTTCAATCCTGCGAAAATGAATGACCGAAGAATAAAAAAGAGCCATAGGCTCGGATTTATGATTTTTCCGATAAATTCCGCGGATCAATAAAATATTTTTTTTGAATTAAATTTTTGCGAAATATTCATAGTTTAAAATGTGAGGGTCGTTCTATGGAACTTAAAGATTCAATCATCATATCTACAACGGATTAAAATCCGTTGTTACAATAATGGTCATTACTACGGGATTAAATAGATTAAATAAAAATGAGTTCATTCTTTCTAAAAAAAAAATTGGCAAATCTCTCTGGAAGAGATTTAATATTAGAAGTACATTTGCCACTTAATCAGCAGTACGTTTCTGCTAAATTCCAACAAATCAATATGACTCCAAATAGTTTACAGCAAATTGCTTTTAAGTGGTTTGATGCTTTTAATTCGCATAATCTTGATCAGCTTTTGTCTCTTTATGACGATTATGCTGAGCATTATAGTCCTAAATTGAAAGTTAGAAAACCTGAAACCAATGGCAAAGTAAGTGGCAAACAAGCGCTTTCTGAATGGTGGAAAGATGCCTTTGTCAGATTGCCGACATTGCATTATAAAGTGACGTCGCTAACTGCAAATGAGCGCCACGTTTTTATGGAATATCTAAGACAAGTGGATGGAGAAGAAGATATGATGGTTGCCGAGGTTTTGGAAATCAGGGATGGGAAGATTATCGCATCGAGGGTTTATCACGGATAAAAATATTATTGTAGAGACGCTATTAATCGCGTCTCTACAACAATATTTTACAACGCCAACCCGCGTCTTCTCAACAAAGGTTTTACATCTGGTTCTTGACCTCTAAATTTTTTGTACAAAATCATCGCATCTTCAGTACCGCCTTTTTCAAGGATATTGGTTCTGAATTTCTTCGATAATTCAGGATTAAACAATGAGGTTTTCTTGAAAGCGTCAAATGCATCTGCGTCGAGAACTGCTGCCCAGATATAACTGTAATATCCTGCAGCGTATCCGCCAGAGAAAATATGAGTAAAATACGTACTTCTATATCTTGGAATGATGGCATCTGTTAGGTTTATTTTGTCCATTGCTTGCTTCTCGAAAGTTGCTGCATCAACTGTAATTGGAGAAGTTTGGGAATGGTATTCCATATCTAAAATCGATGCTGCCAAATATTCGACAGTTTCAAATCCTTGATTGAAAGTTCCAGCTTTTTGAAGTTTATTGATAAGTGCATCTGGCATTGCTTCGCCAGTTTTGTAATGTCTTGCATACATTTTAAGAACTTCAGGCTCTGTAGCCCAATTTTCCATTACCTGAGATGGAAGCTCTACGAAGTCGCGGCTTACGCTTGTTCCAGAAAGGCTTTTATAGGTTACGTCAGATAATAATCCGTGAAGGCAATGTCCAAATTCGTGAAAGAAAGTTGTGGCCTCATCAAAGGTCAATAATGTTGGTGTATCTCCCGTTGGTGCTGGAAAATTGCAAGTCAATGAAATGATTGGCATGATTCTCTTACCATCTTTTATCTGTTGTTTTCTGTATGACGTCATCCAAGCGCCACCTCTTTTTGAAGATCTTGCGTAGAAATCCATTAATAGAATCCCGAGTGGCGTTCCGTCTGCATCCATAACTTCCCAAGTAGTGATATCTTTTTGGAAAACTGGAATGTTGTGAAGTTGTTTGAACTTTAATCCATACAATTTTTCGGTTACGGTGAAAACACCGTTCTGAACGCTGTCTAAACTTAAATATGGTTTTAGCTCTTGTTCGTCGAGATCAAAACGCTCTTTTCTTATTTTTTCTGTATAATATCTCCAGTCATACGGCTGAACATCTCCGGTAATTTTATCGGCAACCATCATCTTTTTGATAGCGGCAGTTTCGTTTTTGGCGTTTTCAAGTGCTGGTGCCCAAAGATCTTTTAGCAATTTGTTGACAGTTGCTGGATCTTTGGCCATATTGTCTTGCAAACCGTAATCTGCATAAGTTTTAAAGCCCATTAATTGTGCTTTCTCAGTTCGCAGGTTAGCAATTTCGATTAGTGTTTTCTTATTGTCGTATTCGTTATTGTTGTTTCCGCGGTTTTGATAGGCGTTGAATATTTGCTTACGCAGTTCGCGATTTTGAGAATACTGCAAGAATGGCATTACACTGGCATTTGAAAGTGTGAAAATCCACGCGTTTTTCTTTCCTTTTGCTTTTGCTACTTCGGCAGCAGATTCAATTACTTCTTGTGGAAGTCCAGCCAACTCTTTTTTGTCGGTAACTAGAAGTTCAAAATTATTGGTTTCGGCAAGTACATTTTGTCCGTAAGTCAATGTAAGTAATGAAAGTTTACCATTGATTTCGCGAAGTTTTGATTTGTCTTTTTCTGAAAGATTCGCACCGCTTTTTACGAAGTCTTTGTAAGTTTCTTCAAGAAGCTTATGTTGTTCGGCAGAGATTTTCAAAGATTTTCTGCTGTCGTAAACTGTTTTTACTTTTGCAAATAATGCTGCATTTAGGTAAATATTATCATTGTGTGCAGAAAGACTTGGAGACAGTTCTTTGGCAATCGCCTGCATTTCGTCATTCGTGTTTGCACTATTGACGTTGTAGAAAACTGTAGTGACATTGTTAAGCAGTAATCCAGCGTTTTCTAAAGCTTCGATAGTATTTAAAAAAGTAGCTGCCGATTTGTTATTTGCAATCTTATTTATTTCGGCATCGTGTGCGGCGATTCCTTTTATGATTGCTGGTTTGTAATGTTCGTTTTTGATTTTGTCAAACGGTGGAACATTATAAGGAGTTTTGTATTCCTGCAAAAGCGGGTTTTGAGTATCGCTTTGACTTTTTTGTGCTTGTGTTGCCATAGTAGTTGCTACAATTGTGAATAGCAGACAGATTTTCTTATTCATATTTAAGTTTTTAAGTGCCAAGGGTAAATTTAGACTAATAGTTTTGAATTTGAAAGATGTGCAAGCAATGATAAGTTTCGATATCAAAATTTTGTGATGGATTTTGGAAAAGGAAATATCTTGAATTTATATGTAGGGTGGTTGTAAGGCGGAGTTTGCGAGAGGGATGGCAGTGGAAATCCTTTATTGTGGCTTTGCGGAGCAAAAGCTACAATAAAGATTGGGAGCGGACAGCCCGACCTGAGCCAAATTATAATTTCAATGTTAACGGAAACTGTCTGGCGAAGGGCTCGCCCAAATAAAAAAAGAAAGGGTGGAAATTTGAAACTTTTAGAAAATAAAAAACCCGAATATTTCTATTCGGGTTTTTCGTGGTACCTCCAGGGTTCGAACCAGG
>JBBSRP010000243.1:0-4111 GCA_038242935.1 Flavobacteriales bacterium | reverse complement strand
TCAGAATGATATTTTGAAGGAGTTTATGGTTCGAAATACTTATATCTATCCTCCAAAGCCTTCGATGCAGATTATTGCAGATATTTTTGAATATACAAGTAATAAAATGCCGAAGTTCAACTCGATTTCCATTTCAGGCTATCATATGCAGGAAGCGGGCGCGACCGCAGATCTCGAACTTGCTTATACCCTAGCCGACGGTTTAGAATATATCCGAACTGGACTTGCAACGGGAATGAAAATTGACGAATTCGCACCGAGACTTTCATTTTTCTGGGCGATTGGAATGAATCACTTTATGGAAATTGCAAAGATGCGTGCAGCCAGAATGTTATGGGCAAAAATCGTTTCGCAATTCAACCCAACCGATCAAAAATCTTTGGCTTTGCGTACGCATTGTCAAACGTCTGGATGGAGTCTTACCGAGCAAGATCCTTTTAATAATGTTGCGCGAACTACTATCGAAGCAGCTGCGGCGGCTTTTGGAGGTACTCAGTCGCTACACACAAATGCACTTGACGAGGCGATTGCTTTGCCAACAGATTTCTCTGCAAGAATTGCTAGAAATACTCAGATTTTCTTGCAAGAAGAGACCAAAATTACCAAAACTGTCGATCCTTGGGGAGGCAGTTATTATGTAGAATCTCTTACCAATGAACTTGCTGAAAGCGCTTGGAAACTTATTGAAGAAGTTGAAGAACTTGGCGGAATGACCAAAGCGATTGAAGCTGGAATTCCAAAACTTCGTATTGAAGAAGCGGCGGCAAGAAAACAAGCTCGTATTGATAGCACTCAAGATGTAATTGTCGGAATTAATAAATACCGCCTTCAGAAAGAAGATCCACTTCAAATTCTTGATGTAGATAATCAGATGGTGCGCAGACAACAACTGGAATTGTTGGCAAAAATAAAATTAGAACGCGACTTTGCCAAAGTGCAAGAAGCGTTAAACGACCTTATAGAATGTGCTAAAACTGGTAAAGGAAATTTACTAGAATTAGCCGTGGTAGCAGCTAGATACAGAGCAACTTTAGGCGAAATCAGCGATGCTCTCGAAACAGTTTTCGGAAGATATAAAGCACAAATTAAATCTTTTAGCGGCGTGTATAGTAAAGAAATTAAAGACGACAAAAGCTTTGAAGAGGCAAAACAGTTAGCCAATAAATTTGCTGAACTTGAAGGGCGACGACCACGAATTATGGTTGCCAAAATGGGACAAGACGGTCACGATAGAGGTGCAAAAGTTGTTTCGACAGGTTATGCCGATGTTGGTTTTGACGTGGATATTGGCCCATTATTCCAAACTCCGGCGGAGGCTGCAAAGCAAGCGGTAGAAAATGACGTGCATATTTTGGGCGTTTCATCTCTCGCGGCGGGTCACAAAACGCTGGTTCCGCAGGTTATTGAGGAGCTGAAAAAGTACGGTCGCGAAGACATTATGGTCAGTGTGGGAGGGGTGATTCCGGCTCAGGATTATCAGTATGTGTTTGATGCGGGAGCGGCGGCGGTTTTTGGGCCAGGTACAAAAATTAGTGAAGCGGCGATTTTATTGCTTAATATTTTGATGGACGAAGAGGCATAATAACTTCTAAAATATATTTTAAAATCCTTCTTTCTACTGTGGAAAGAAGGATTTTTTTGTTGGATTAATTTCGGAATGTCTTGTGTGGCGGGGTTTCGCGCAAGGGATGGAAGCGGCATCCTTTGCTGCCTACCAAAAATTTGAAGGTTGAAAACCGCAATTTCTGGCAGCAAAGATATAGTGCACAGCCCGACCCGAGCCACCTTTTGATTGAATGTTACAACAGAATTCCTGGCTCGGGTTGCGCCCAAATAAAGAACATCGTTGTTATGACAATTTGAATTATTTGGAGCTTTATCCTGCTGTCCGTTATAGCTTTGCCGCCCAAAAGAGGGTCGGCAAAGGCTACCACTTCCATTAGGGCTAGGGCACTTTTGCTACCAAGACAATTCGTTATAATATTCCCAAAAAGCAGCCTTTCACAAAATAAAACGTCAGAAAATCCATAACAAATTACTATCTTTAGCGACTTCAAAAAATATAATAAATTCAAATGAAAAAGTCTCTTTATATTCTGTCAATTTTTATGCTTGCACCGATTGTGACCCACGCTCAAAAGAAAATTGTCTATCCTAAAACAGATACTGTGGAACAATCTGATGATTATTTTGGAACCAAAATTGACGATCCATATCGTTGGCTTGAGGACGATACTTCTGACAAAACGGCCAAATGGGTTGCGCAGCAAAATGCTGTAACAAATGCTTATTTGGAGGCGATTCCATCTCGTGATAAGCTCAAAAATAGAATTGCCGAATTGATGAATTACCCGAAATATGGTGCGCCAAGCAAGAAAGGTGCTTTTTATACTTTCTTTAAAAATGACGGTCTGCAGAATCAAGCTGTACTTTATGTGCAGAAAGGACTAGATGGCGCGGCAGAAGTTTTATTGGATCCGAATAAGTTGTCAAATGACGGTACGGTAGCACTTCAAGCAGTTGAAATTTCGAAAAACCAGAAGTATCTGGCTTACACAGTTTCTGCTTCGGGAAGTGACTGGCAAACTGGCTATGTGATGGATTTTAAAACTAAAAAACTGATTTCTGACAAATTAGAAAACCTTAAATTTTCAAGTATTTCTTGGAATGGAGACGAAGGCTTCTACTATAATGGCCACTCAAAACCTACGGATGAAGCGACAAAATTTAGCGCTTCGACTGAATATCAAAAGGTTTTTTATCACAAAATCGGCACACCACAAACTAGCGACGTTCTAATTTATGAGGACAAAGACAATGCCCGTCGATTTGTATCGGCAAATTTGACCAAAGATGCACGTTACCTAATTTTAAACATTTCTGAAGGTACCGACGGAAATGAGTTAAAAATAAAAGATTTAAAAAATCCAAAAGCTGAATTTCAAACTCTTATCAAAGGTTTTAGCACAAATGCAGGTATCGTTGACACTTCAGGCGATAAATTATTGTTGCTTACTAATCAAGATGCGCCAAACTATAAATTGGTTTTGATTGATCCGAAATCGCCTAGCAAGGAAAATTGGAAAACAATAATTCCAGAGGAAAAAGAGAAATTACAAAACGTAACTACTGCTGGTGGAAAATTATTTGCGTCTTACTTGAAAGATGCTTCGACCCAAATGAAGCAATTTGATTACGCTGGAAAATTTGAATATGATATAAAATTCCCAGTTGTAGGAACAGCTTCGGGATTTTCGGCAGATAAAAAAGAAAGTACTTTACTATATTCTTTTACGTCATTTATTTATCCAACAACGATTTTTAAATACGATATCGCAAAGGGAACTTCTGAAATTTACAGAAAATCTGAAGCTAAATTCAATTCGGAAAACTTCATTACAAAGCAAGTTTTTTACACAAGTACAGACGGGACAAAAGTTCCGATGTTTATCACTCATAAGAAAGGCTTGAAGCTTGACGGAACAAATCCAACATTGCTCTATGCTTACGGTGGTTTTAATATTAGCCTTACTCCTTCTTTCTCTGAATCGAATATCGCATTTATCGAAAACGGTGGAATTTATTGTGTTGCCTCGCTCCGTGGTGGTGGAGAATACGGTGAAGAATGGCATAAAGGCGGAATGTTGAACAACAAACAAAATGTTTTTGACGACTTTATTACAGCTGCTGAATACTTAATTTCGGAAAAATATACGTCAAGTGAGCGTCTTGCAATTCGCGGTGGAAGTAACGGTGGACTACTTGTAGGTGC
The DNA here is from genome assembly GCA_038242935.1 of Flavobacteriales bacterium. Lineage (GTDB taxonomy): Bacteria > Bacteroidota > Bacteroidia > Flavobacteriales > Flavobacteriaceae > Flavobacterium. The sequence goes on along the minus strand of JBBSRP010000243.1, from coordinate 339 downwards.
GGTTATGACACAAAGACCAGAACTTTTTAAAGTTGCGATCCCTCAAGTTGGAGTTTTGGATATGTTACGTTTCCACAAATTTACTGTTGGTTGGGGCTGGGCTGTAGAATATGGAAGCAGCGAAAACAAAAGTGATTTTGATAATCTTATCAAATACTCGCCATTACATAATCTAAAACCAAATTTTTGCTATCCTGCAACTTTGATTACTACTGCAGATCACGATGATAGAGTTGTGCCTGCGCACTCATTTAAATTTGCTGCCGAACTTCAAAAAGTTCAATCTTGCAACAATCCAACACTTATCAGAATTGACAGCAATGCCGGACACGGAGCAGG
>JBBSRP010000242.1:0-4151 GCA_038242935.1 Flavobacteriales bacterium | reverse complement strand
TGGAAGCTTTCCTTGACAAAGGTAAAGGATATGTTTCTACAATATTAGTACAAGATGGTACGCTGAATGTTGGAGATTATATGCTTGCCGGTAAACATCATGGTAAAGTAAAAGCAATGAATGATGAAAGAGGAAATGTCGTGATGAGCGCAGGTCCTTCTACTCCAGTTTCTGTTCTTGGTCTTGATGGAGCAGCTACAGCGGGAGATAAATTTAACATTCTTGGAGATGAAAAAGAAGCAAAAGCAATTGCAGCCAAGCGTACTCAATTGATGCGTGAGCAGTCCGTAAGAACGCAACGACATATTACTCTTGATGAGATTGGTCGTCGTATTGCTCTTGGTCAGTTTAAAGAATTGAATATTATCCTTAAAGGTGACGTTGATGGTTCGGTTGAAGCATTATCAGATTCATTCTCTAAATTATCTACAGAAGAAATTCAGATTAATATTATCCACAAAGGTGTTGGTGCCATTACCGAAACTGACGTTATGTTGGCCTCTGCTTCAGATGCAATCATCATCGGATTTAATGTGAGACCTGCTGGAAATGCACGTCAACTTGCCGACAAAGAAGAAATTGATATCCGTAATTACTCAATCATTTACGATGCGATTGATGATCTTCGCGATGCAATGGAAGGAATGCTTTCTCCAGAAATGAAGGAAGAAGTTACAGGTACTGCAGAGATTAGAGAGATATTCAAAATCTCAAAAGTCGGAAGTATTGCAGGTTGTATGGTTACTGATGGTAAGATCTTCAGAAACTCTAGAATCCGCGTAATCCGTGAAGGTGTCGTAGTATTTACAGGTGAGCTTACCGCTCTTAGACGATTTAAAGACGACGTTAAAGAAGTCTCTAAAGGATATGATTGTGGTATTCAAGTCAAAGGTTATAATGATATTGAGGAGCTTGATATTATTGAAGCTTACCAAGAAGTTGCTGTTAAGAAAAAACTTAAATAGTATTTCGATATATTTTATTTCAAAAAGACCTGAGCAATCAGGTCTTTTTTTTGCTCCAAACTTTTTTCTTGATTTCAATTTTCGATGGTTAGATTGTAAGAGGTTTTTTGGCTTTCGCCGAAAGAAATCTGTCCAAGAGCTATTTCTTAAAGTTGTGGTAAGTCAGTTGCAAGATATAATGCACTAGAATCGCACTTGTTTTCTTCCGAAGCTATAATGGAAAGTTGAAGTTTAGTATTGAAATCTCTACTGACTTTCTCATCATAAGATACTCGCAATACATTTCACTCCTTCGGAGTGGCGCCCGAAGGCCGGAGTGGCTTTTTAGATTTTTTCCGATTATTTAATTCAAATAGATAGAATTACAAGCTCATTTGCGAGGGTGAATTTAGTCCTGTGCTTTTGCACACGTTGTCATTTTCCAACTTGATTTCAGCTTGAAAAGTATCTCGTTGTCGCCCAGACTATTCGTTTCACGAGACGTTTTTATATTTGAACCCAATACCTTTGCACTATATAAAGTGCTTGAATTGCACTTCGTCACTTCTAAAGCCATAGTGTCATACTGAATTTAAGTGTTCAGTTCTTCTTAGAAATCCTCACAATCTGCACTCGCAATCCATTCCACTCAAGTCGAAAGATGTCCAAATTGTGGGTGGTTTTTTTGATTTTGTCCGATTATTTCTATTCAAACAAATGATGACATCATGGTCATTTGCGAGGATATATTTGGTCGTGCACTTTACACACGCTGAATTTTAAATGGATTCTGTTCAAAAAATTATCTCAGTAAATTTGAACTGCAAATTCACCTGACTTTCAGCGAAAAAATGAGTTCTGAAGTCGATAAAGCAAACTGCACTTTTGCACACGTTTTAATTTGCTATTTTTTCTTTCGTCGAAAACAGAAACTTCAATTCTTGAAAGAAGTAAATCCAACTCCATAACTTAGTAATTAAGAATTCAACATCTAGTTTCACATACTTATTGAATCGGAATTGACGCACACTAGCTGCTTTTAGCAATCACATCTGAGGCTCATTTGGCGAAAGCCATAATATTTGCAGCTCACAAAAGCCAAGTTTACTTAAAAGCACTAAAAAAAGTGAGCTGTTAAGGCTCACTTTTGATAGTGCTGATATATGTACAAGTTTCTAGCTTGGCTTAATTAGAAAAGCTTTCGGGTACTTTTTTTGAAGTATTTCGAGGTTTCTCTCGGCTTCGATTCTGGTTTTAAAACTTCCCACCCAGACTTTATAGATAGGAGTACTGAAGACCATCGTACATTCGTACTGCTTGAAATCTCTTTTAAAATCAGTTAATTGCTTTTTAGAAGCTGCATTGTCTCCGTTAAAAATTTGAATTTTATAGCGGTTATTCGCGATAAGGCTTGAGTTAATCTTTCTCTTCTCGTTCAATAGCTGCTCAAACTTAGGGTCTTGGCTTACTGTAACAGATCCATGCTGTGCGACCGATTTTGTGTTAAAAAAAGCTAGAAATAGGAATGAGAAAATTAATGGTTGTGCGGTATATAGTTTCATAACAAAGTGATTTGTATGCAAATGTACTTATTAATAGGAAATGAGGTTTGCTAAATTTATTTAGAATAGTTATAAATTGATCTTTAAGACAGTTTTATGGTTTTTTAGATAGCTCATAAATTGTATTTTTGTCCAAGTTTTAAAAAAGCAGTGAAAAGTCATTGTTTTTCAACAACCATACCAATTTTAGTCGATAATTAATTTGTGATATGAAAAAAGTGGGTAACCATAAGTCGATTTCAAGGATTTTAATTTTCAGTTTAGCTTTTATGCTGAACTTCTCATTAACTTCTTTTGCTCAAGACGCCGCAGAAGCTCCGATGGAGACTGCTGCTGCTGCACCAAGTGGCGGAGACGCCGTAAACGGTAAAGCTTTATTTAATTCAAATTGTGCTGCATGTCATAAATTGGATGCCAAATCTACAGGACCTGCATTGCGTGGTGTAACTGGCAAACATGATACTGCATGGTTACATAAATGGATTAAAAATAGCTCTGCGATGATTAAGGCGGGCGATCCTGCAGCTGTGAAGTTATACGAAGAGTATAACAAAGCGCTAATGACGCCGTTCCCGCAACTATCAGATGCAGATATTGATGATATTCTTGCTTATACTAGCGAAGAAAAAGCTGCTCCTTCTGGAAGTACAGCTCCTCCGGGAACTGCAGTTGCTTCTCAGGATGCTGGTGTTTCGCCTAATATTATTCTAGGTGCTCTTATAGTTGTTATGATTGTGCTTCTTGTAATGCTTGTTTTGGTAAACAAAGTATTGACAAAAGTAGCAACAGCTAATAATATACAAGTAGGACCTAAAGAACCTACAATGCCAATCTGGAAAGCATTTGCTAAGAATCAATTCTTGGTTTTAGTAACAACGATTTTCTTAATGCTTACAGCCGCCTATCTTATATATGGTTTCTTTATGCAGATAGGCGTAGATCAAAACTATCAGCCGATACAGCCAATTCATTACTCTCATAAGATTCACGCAGGTGATAATGAGATCGACTGTAAATTCTGTCACTCTGCTGCTCGTGTTAGTAAAAATGCAGGTATTCCTTCTTTGAATGTTTGTATGAACTGTCACAAGAATATTTCTGAAGTTGCAGAAGGTACTGGAACTGCGGAACATTCAAAAGCATTCTACGACGGAGAAATCCAAAAATTATACGATGCTGTAGGTTGGGATAGAGAAAATCAACAATATACAGGAAAAACTTCGCCAGTAAAATGGGTACGTATTCATAATCTTCCTGATTTCGCTTACTTCAATCACTCACAACACGTAACTGTTGCAGGTGTAGAATGTCAGACTTGTCACGGACCGGTTGAAACTTATGAAGACATGAAACAGTTTGCGCCTCTTACAATGGGATGGTGTATCGATTGTCACCGTAAGACTGATGTGAAAATGGAGGGTAACGAATATTACACTAAGATTCACGCTGAATTGTCTAAAAAGTACGGAGTAGACAAACTGACTGCAGCTCAAATGGGCGGGACAGAATGTGGTAAATGCCACTATTAATTAAATTATTAAAGAAGCAAATTTATATACGATGTCATCAAACAAAAAATACTGGAAAAGTGTTGAAGAGCTAAACGAAAATAGTTCTATTGTTGAGGCGCTTAGAAATAACGAAT
>JBBSRP010000241.1:0-4202 GCA_038242935.1 Flavobacteriales bacterium | reverse complement strand
CTTAGGTTTTTGCTCTCCTAGCCCCTCCGAAAAAGGGGGATTCTGAGCAGCGAAAGTTTGATTTTCAGCCCAGTATTTTTGCCATTTGGCTTCTATTTTGCTCGGATTGTATTTCATTTTTATGTAAAAGGATGAGAATTAAAAAAATTTCACAAAGTCGGAAATCTTTTTTATTTAGAGAACAAATTTACATTTATTGTATCAAAGTCAAAACTTTGACGTTATAAACTATGATTAAGAAATTTCTTTGTTATTTTTACACCACATTTAAAATCTATTATGAGCTCTAAGTTTGACAAATTTCAAAAGCGCAGGCTAATATCCTCTTATTTCTCTGTAATCTTAAGTATTTTTCTAGTACTTTTTCTACTAGGAATGTTAGGATTATTCATCATAAACTCAAAAAAGCTTTCTGATGATTTTAAAGAAGAAATCGCCATGACAGTCTTCTTCAAAACAGAAGCTCAAGACACTACTTTTACTGCTTTTGAAGAGCAACTTAAGCAAGCCGACTTTGCTAGGACTTATGTTTACGTAACAAAAGAGCAGGCCGCCAAAGATCATACCGATGTTATTGGAGAGGACTTTATCACATTTCTAGGAGCCAATCCGCTGCAAGATTCTTTTGACATTCATCTTAAAGCAGACTATGTTGTTAATGATAGTATTGCAAAAATAGAAAAGCAACTTCGAACCAATGAAATGGTCGAGGATATTGTATACGACAAGCAGCTTGTAAATTTGGTTAACGATAACATCCAGAAGATCACAATGTGGATTCTGATTGCCAGCGGCTTCCTTGCACTTATTGCAGTATTGTTGATTAATAGCTCAATGCGCTTGTCAATTCACAGCAATCGCTTTATTATTAAAACCATGCAAATGGTCGGTGCCACAAAATCATTTATACGTTCTCCTTTTATTTGGCGTAGTATCAGACTTGGTGTAATTGGTGCTGTTTTAGCGATTTTGGCTTTGCTAGGCGTTCTATATTATGTTGATACAAATTATCCTGGATTAGAAATTTTGCAAGACAAACCAATGATTGGCGCGGTGCTTCTCGCTGTACTTTTAGTTGGAATTCTGATTACTTGGATAAGTACTTTTATCGCTACTCAAAGATTTTTGAACCTTCGCACAGACGATTTATACTAGATATTATGAACGAGCAACAACCTACAGAATTTCTTTTTCATAAAGAAAATTACAAAATACTACTTATAGCATTATGTATTATCGCACTTGGATTTATCCTGATGTCTGGTGGTGGAAGCGATGATCCGAAAGTTTTTAACGAAGAGATTTTCAATTTTAGACGAATCAGATTGGCGCCTACAATGGTACTTATCGGGATTGGAGTTGCAATCTATTCAATATTAAAGAATCCCAAAAAATAATTAATGGACTTTTTTCAAGCTATTATTCTGGCCATAATGGAAGGGCTTACAGAATACCTACCTGTGTCTTCTACAGGACATATGATTTTCGTAAGTTCTTACTTCGACATTCAGAATGAAGATTACGTAAAACTCTTTCAAGTTTCTATTCAGTTCGGCGCCATCTTGGCCGTTGTCGCACTATATTGGAAAAAATTCTTCGACTTTTCTAAATTCGATTTTTACCTTAAACTTATTTACGCTGTAATTCCAGCGCTCGTTTTAGGATTGTTTTTCGACGATATGATTGAAGCAGTATTGGGAAATCCAATTCCAATTGCGATCGTCTTGATTCTTGGAGGATTTGTGCTTTTATTCATCGACAACTACTTCAAAAACCCTAAAGTTTTCAAAGAAGAAGACATCAGCAATCGTCAAGCAATTACAATTGGTTTTTGGCAATGTCTTGCAATGATGCCAGGAACAAGCCGATCTGCGGCCTCTATAATTGGTGGTATGCAGCAAGGCTTAGACCGCAAAACAGCAGCGGAATTCTCATTCTTTCTAGCTGTGCCAACAATGGCGGCAGTAACTTGCTATTCTGTTTTCTTGAAAACTTATGAGCAGACAGGGATGAAAGGTTACGAGCTAATTTTGAAATCTACAGATAACACTATAATGTTTCTAATTGGAAATGTGATTGCATTTGTAGTTTCAATCATTGCAATTAAATTTTTTATCGGAGTCATAAAACAATATGGTTTCAAACCTTGGGGTTATTACCGAATTGTAGTTGGAGTACTTTTACTTATTTATTTCTCTTACATAAAATAGATAGTAATGACAAATGCAGAAAATTTCGTCAACGGACAACTAATTTTAATAGACAAACCACTTACTTGGACATCGTTTCAGGCGGTGAATAAAATGAAGTGGGCTCTGAAAAGCAAACTTGATTTAAAGAAAATTAAAATTGGTCACGCAGGAACTTTGGATCCACTTGCAACAGGGTTATTGATAGTTTGCACCGGTAAATTCACAAAGAGAATTACCGAAATTCAGGCTCAGCAAAAAGAATATACTGGAACTTTCTATATTGGAGCTACCACTCCATCGTATGATTTGGAAACTGAAATAGACCAAACTTTTCCAACAGACCATATTACTGCGGAATTAATTCAACAAACAACTCTTGAGTTTTTGGGCGAAATAGACCAAAGACCACCAATATACTCAGCTATCAAAAAAGATGGAGTTCGTTTGTATGAGCACGCGCGTGCTGGCGAAACTGTCGATATTCCACTTCGAAAAACTACTATTCACGAGTTTGAAATTACAAGAATTGCATTACCCGAAATAGATTTTAGAGTAGCTTGCAGCAAAGGAACTTATATCAGATCATTGGCTTATGACTTTGGCGCAGCGCTAAATTCAGGTGGACACCTCACGGCTTTACGCCGAACCAAAATTGGAGATTATTCTGTGGAGGACGGAATTTCTCCGGAAGAGTTCGAAATTCAAATTAGCCAAATAGCTAACAATTAGAAATTTCTATTTGATATTTTCGTACTTTTATATTTAGAATTAAAATTCATTCATATGAAAACTGAAGATAAAAAACCTAAAAATCTGGCGATTCCTGGCAAACCGATGTCAAAAGAAGAATTTGTTTCTTTGATAAAAGAGGCAGAAGAAGGTGAGTTTAGTCCTATCGAAGATACATTTAGACGTTTTGAAGAATGGAGACTAAAAAACATAATAAATTAATAGCCTGATAGAAATCTCATCTTACTTTTTAATAATTTTTTTTGTAAATAAAAAAAAGCTGCCAAAATGAAATCAGAACAAAGACGGAAGAATCTCGCAATTCCTGGCAAACCAATGTCAAAAGAGGAATTTGTTTCTTTGATAAAAGTGGCAGAAGAAGGTGAGTTTATGAGTCTTGATGAGTTTGACCAAAAATTTTCAGAATGGAGACTGAATAGAAAACAGAGATAAAATAACGATCTTGCATCTATTAAAACTTTTATTAATAATTAGTCGAACTACAACCGATAAGAGAAATTTCAACCGCATTGCATTAAAGTCATTCACCACACCACCTATAATCCCATCAGAGATTTGATATCTCAATTTAAATTAATGAAACACATTCTTTTAATTCTAACACTATTTATTACTTCTGTCGGATTTTCACAAGAAGAAACAACTACTCCAACATTTTCAGATTATTTTCAATTTGAACTTTCAATACCTTTACAAGGAAACAAAAACAGAGGACTAGAATTTCCAAATGGAGGTTCTAATGAGAATTGGTTTTTGCCCGATGGAATAAATGCAAATTTCGGATACGGAATTCACTACAAAAAATTGATTGGACTTACGGCAAATACAGGAATCGGAATGAAATTATCTGACAAGTTAATCATAGCTCCGGTTTTTGCAAACTTGCGATTTATGCCCAAAGTAGGAGAAGAAACACGACTAGGAATCGATGCAGGAATTGGCCAATCTTTTGCGCTTGGAAGAGGAAATTTGCAAGGCACCTTCAAACGAGTAAAACTGAATCTTGAAGCAGATGGACGACAGATTTTTATCGAATTCGTTTCGTACGGCATCAACTTTAATAATACAAATCAACAAAGCATCAGTATCGGAATTGCTTTAGTATCTTTTTAAAATGAAAAAAATATTATTTTTTTGCTTAATCAGCACTTTTAGTTTTGCACAAAATATAAAATTAAAAACGGGAGACATTATCTTTCAATCGATGAATTGCGGACCACTTTGCGAAGCTATCAATGAAGTGACCGAAGGATATAAAGG
>JBBSRP010000240.1:0-4208 GCA_038242935.1 Flavobacteriales bacterium | reverse complement strand
TTCATTACAAACCTCGTTGCATACTTCACCAATTTTGGAGATTTTATTTACTACAGATATAGTTTTGCGCGCACAACATTGGCAGTATTAGACTCTTTAAAAAATGAATCGAATATCAAGGCACTTTTAGCTAATTTCCTTTTAAATTATTGGCACGTTTTTCTGCTATTTATTCTGCTATCTATCGCTTGGATTTATTTGTACAAAAGAATAAAAGTAACAGCGGTCAAAATACCTTCAAAACCTGCATATTTTCTAACTTCAATTGTGGCGTTTCTTATTATTGCGACAGGAATTGTGGGCGGTATTCGAGGAGATTTCGCAAAGAGTACTAGACCAATCAATTTGCTTGACGCCAATAGACACGTGGCTAACAATGCGCAGGGAGATATTGTATTAAATACTCCATTTGCCATTATTAGAACTTGGAATACGAACAGTTTTAAAAAGGTCAATTTAGTTTCAGACGAAGTGATTGAGGAAACTATCGAACCTATAAAATTCTACCATAATAATCCGCCGACTAAACCTAATATTGTAATTTTTATTTTAGAAAGTTACGGCAGAGAATATATTAAAAGCTTTAATAATGAGATGAATATTCCTAATTATAAAGGATATTCGCCTTTTATTGATTCACTAGCACAGCACAGTCTGATCTTTACTAATGCTTATGCAAATGGGTATAAATCTATCCACGGAATGTCTTCTGTTTTGGCTGGAATCCCTTCTTTTAAAGATGCTTTCACCTCTTCGCCCTATCCAAAACAGAAGATTGAATCCTTAGTTTCTACTTTAAAAAGCGAAGGTTATGACACTTCATTTTTTCACGGTGCACCTAATGGGTCAATGGGTTTTCTGGGTTTTGGAAATATTCTAGGCTTTGACCATTATTATGGAAAGACAGAATTTAATGATGATTCGGAGTTTGATGGTGTTTGGGGAATTTGGGATGAACCCTTTTTTCAGTATTTCAACAGAACTTTAAGTGAAAAGAAACAACCTTTTATGGCGACTTTGTTTTCGGTTTCTTCGCACGAGCCTTATCAAGTTCCTGAAAAATATAAAGGTAAATTTCCAAAAGGTGATGTCAATATTCACAAAACTATTGGATATACTGACTATGCCTTAAAGCAGTTTTTCGCTTCCGCTAAAAAGCAGTCGTGGTACAACAACACAATCTTTGTATTGGTGGCAGATCACGGTAACACGATCTTTTATGATCAATACAAGAAAGAACTCAACCGAAACACTGTCCCAATTTTGTTTTTTACACCGTCAGAAAAATTTAAAGGTGTTAATAATGATTATGCTCAGCAAATAGATATTTATCCAACACTTCTGGATATGATAGGATATGATAAACCTTTTAGAAGTTGGGGTAGAAGTCTAATTTCTAAAGATGGACCTTCACCATTTGTTATTAATTATAGTAGCAATCACTATCAATTAATGAGTGGAAATTATATTTGTATATTTGATGGCGAAAAAGCAGTAGGTTTTTATGCAAAGAATGATAAGGCTATGGAACATAATTTGATAGGTGAGCGTAATGCCGAAATGGATGCACTCGAAATCAGATGCAAAGCCTTTATACAACTGTATATGAATAATATAATCGATAAAAAATTAACATCAGAAAAGAGCACAAATGAGTAATTGGAAAAAAATAGCGATTGCAATTTTTGTAATAGCTTTAGTTATCGCAGGGAGAGAAATTTATGTTGTAAATATCAACCATAATTTTGGAACTATTACCGAAGGAAAAGTTTATAAAAGTGGTGTGATTCCTCCTGATGAGTTGGAAGAATACATCAAAAAAAATAATATTAAATCGGTTGTAGATTTACGTTTTCCTGGAACAGGTGATGACGTAAATAATCCCGAAGTACCAGAAGAACTTAGTGCGGAGCGTGAAGCTATTGCAAAAATTCAAGGTGTGAACTACTTCAATAATGGTTCTGATCAAGTTCCGACTCAAGCAAATGTTGATAGTTTTTTGAAGATAATGGATAATCCAGACAATTATCCTGTTTTGATTCACTGTTATCACGGAATTGGACGTGCCGAATTATATTCTGCTTTATACAAAATTGAATATGAAGGGATGGCGCCAGACAAAGCGAGAACAAGCACAAGATTACTTACAAAATGGAGTTCGTTTGATGATGGAACACCAAAAGGGGAATACTTGAAAGCATATCAGCCGAGAGCAAAAACTTCAAAAGAGTAATATTCTAACAAGAAAACTTCAAAGAATAAGCAAAGCCGTCAATCTAAAGTTGATGGTTTTTTTGTGGACAATATTCTTTTAGCAAAGCGGAAAAACACTAACTATCAAACAAAAAAATGCTCTGAACTTCAGAGCATTTTTAGTATATATAAGAATTAAATTATTTCTTTTCAATCCATTTTCTAGCATTCACAAATGCTTCGATCCACGGACTTACTTCGTCTTGACGACCTTCTGGATAGTACGGCCAATTCCATTGGAAAGCGGAACGTTCAATATGTGGCATTGTTACCAAGTGTCTTCCTGTCTCGTCTGACATCATAGCAACATCAAAGTGCGATCCGTTTGGATTTGCAGGATATCCTTCATAAGAATATTTACCTACAATATCGTAGCGATCTTCAGTATAAGGCAATTCAAATCTACCTTCACCGTGAGAAATCCATACTCCAAGTTTTGAACCTGCAAGTGAGCTCATCATTATCGAGTGATTAGGCTGAATTGTAACATTCACAAAACTACTTTCGTGTTTTGCAGATTGATTGTGCATCATACGAGGCTTTTCTGGATGGTTTGGAGTAATAAGTCCAAGCTCAACAAATAATTGACATCCGTTGCAAATACCTACTGATAATGTGTCTTCTCTTTTAAAGAAATTGGTAATTGCTGTATGTGCTTTCTCATTATATTTGATTGCTCCCGCCCAGCCTTTTGCTGAACCTAAAACATCAGAATTTGAGAATCCTCCAACCGAACCGATGAACTGAATATCTTCAAGATTTTCACGTCCCGAAATAAGATCGGTCATGTGAATGTCTTTTACTTCAAAACCTGCGAGGTACATAGCATTTGCCATTTCTCTCTCAGAATTACTTCCTTTTTCACGAAGAATAGCCGCTTTTGGGCGACTGTTAGCGTCGAAAACTGGTTTTTTACCGTCAAAATGTGATGGAAAAATATATTCTAATGGTTGTTTTTTATAATTTGTAAAACGCTCTAATGCTTTTACGTTTCCAGATTGTTTTTTATCTAATAAATAAGATGTTTTGTACCAAGTATCACGAGTTTCAGCAACATATAATGAAACTGAGAATTCACCGTTTTTGATAGTTACCGAATCATTAGAAGTAACTTTTCCGATTTTGAAGAACTCAACATTTTGCTCAGTCAAATAATTTTCTACCGAAGCATCAGCTTGGAAAACAATACCGATATTTTCTGAAAACAATAATTTTACCGAATCGCTTTCGCCAATCGCAGAAAGATCGTAATCTGCAGCAAGACCATTGTCTGCAAAACACATTTCAAGTAAAGTTGTAATCAATCCACCGCTTCCGATATCGTGACCAGCAATAATTTTGTCAGTATTTATTAATTCCTGAATTGCATTAAACGCTTTTTTGAAAGCAGCAGCATCTTTAATTCCGGGAGTATTTTTTCCAATTTTATTCAGAATCTGAGCAAAAGAACTTCCGCCTAATTCGTGTGCGTCTTGCGAAAGATTGATATAATAAATTGCATCATCAGTATGTTTTAAAACTGGCTCAATAACTTTGGTAATATCAATACAATTTGCAGCAGCCGAAATAATTACTGTTCCTGGAGCAATAACATCTCCATCAGGATATTTCTGCTTCATAGATAGTGAATCTTTTCCTGTCGGAATATTGATTCCCAATTCAATTGCAAAGTTTGAACAGCTTTCTACAGCTTCGTAAAGACGTGCATCTTCACCTTCATTTTTACAAGCCCACATCCAGTTTGCCGAAAGTGAAACCCCTCCAAGACCATCTTTTAATGGTGCCCAGATAATATTTGAAAGTGATTCCGCAATTGCATTTCTACTTCCTTTTGAAGCATCAATAAGTGCTGATAGGGGAGCGTGACCAATGGCAGTTGCAATTCCTTCTTTTCCGGCAAAGTCCATTGCCATTACTCCAACGTTGTTTAGAGGCAAGTGCAAAGGCCCAACATT
>JBBSRP010000239.1:0-4286 GCA_038242935.1 Flavobacteriales bacterium | reverse complement strand
CTTGAGGGTTGTTTGCAACATAACCACGTTGTATTTGCACACCGTAGCTTGACAGTATTTCTTTACCTTGGTATTCGTGTATATCCATTTTTGAAGTTTTTGTCTTTTTAAAGTGTCACAAAAATAACTAAAATCCCCAAACAACCGAAATGTATTCGGCTTTTTCTTTTTAATGATGTCAACACCTACTTTAATATATCGAAAACTCAGTTTTTACCCTTCATACTTCAGAAAATCACTTGACATTTTCATTTCTTCTTACTAATAAATATTTGGCTTTCGCCGAAAGAATTCTAATAACGTCGACTTCGTTTGAAATATTCCGTTGAAATCACTTTAGATTTTGAGTTCTCGTGAGAATAAATTTTTGGCTTTCGCCGAAAGAAATTATATGACTTGGACTCTTTTGAAATTATTCCTTGGAAACTACTTAAGACTTTGACTTACTCCTAATAATAGATTTATGGCTTTCGCCGAAAGAATTCAGACGACCTCAACTCTTTTGAAATATTCTGTTGAAAAGCACTTTAGATTTCGACTTCTTCTTGATAATAAATTTTTGGCTTTCGCCGAAAGACATTAAGTGACTTGGATTCTTTTGAAGTAGTTAGGTAGAAATCAATTTTACAAAGTTTCTCTTCTTTCATATAATTTTAACTAAATTGGAGATAATAATTTTGAATTGTATTAACATTGTAAAGGATTGAATTCTCTAGAAAGACAATAGGTGCTTTCAACTTTCTTGCTGTTCCTAACTTTTTATTTAAAAATATACTTCACTTGCAGATTTTCTATTTTCTCCGTAACCTTGTTTTACAATGTATAAATTGTCATAACTATGAAATTTGATTTTAAATTATTTAAAAATTCTGTGGGTAAAAATCTGAAGTTTGAAGTTACAGTTCGTCTAACTAAAAATGATACTTTCACAGATGCGTTTTATGTTGTTTTAAGAGAGGTTTATGCCGACTATATTATAGTTGAGCATTTTTATCTGCAAAGTGACAAAGATTTCAACGAAATAGTAGTTTCTCAAAAAAGAAAACTTGTTAAGGAAAAGTTCAAATTATGTACCGAAATCCCCCTAAACCTTTAAATTATTTTAAAAGTAAACCATCTAAATATAGTAATTATGAATAAAACCACATATTACACTTCAGAAGAATTTAGAGAGATATTAGAAGAAAAATTGCCTTGTTACCTGAAAAATAGGCAGGAATGCATAAGAGAGATGATGGAAGCATATGATATGAAGTATGCTCCGGTTTATTTTAGAATAATTAAAAATGATTTTACACCAATTTCTTGGGCAATTAACTGTAGTCTAAGAGATTACCCTGTAAGCAGTCAAGACTTAGATGAAATTAGAAAAACTATAAAATGGAATGGAGAACCTGAAATTGACGAATAAGTATTTCTTACAGTTCTTTATTTCAATATATCTTGATTTACTCATATTGTCTGTTAGGATAAATAAATTTTAAGTTCTCAAGAATCATTTTTTGATGATTTACTTTTGTTTTAATTAAGAAATATTTCTGAATTATATATTCTTCAATATATTTATATGGAATTTTTACATCCAGTTATTAATAAATTTAGAGTTCTTGTTGTAATAACAGATACTACAAATATAGGACAAGACCAAATAGACTTTATTTACAATTATGCTTCTATTTGCTGTGTTTCCATTGAATGTGTTATTTTAGAAGAGTTAACTGATCTAACAAATATACTAAACAGCCATAATTTAACATTTAACTTACTTTATTTTATGGGCCACGGCGATATTGATGGAACAATAATAGGAGGAGAATTAGTCAACTTTAATTGGTGTGAAATTATACCTATCTTGAATGATAGTGATCGTGTGGCATCAGATTGTCTATTATATCTTCATAGCTGTTATAGTTATAACGCAACTGCTACTATTTTAAAAGATTGTACTAAAGTACTAACTATTATTTCTTTTAAAAAGCCAGCTCATAATGTTCCTGGATATACAGCGTTTTTTACATTTTTATTTAATATCATATTTAGAGATAAAACTTATGAAGAAGCAGTTAGAATAATAAACGAAACTGTTTATGAAGACCTTCATATTTTGGAAAAAAAGGATATTGATAAGTGTTTGTAAGGCAAAAAAAGATATTGTATATTTACTATGTAATACTTATTCAAGCCTCTTGCTTTAGCAACGTAATTAAGTTAATGAAATTTAGGACTACTTCGGTAGTCCTTTTTTATTTATAAGATAATTATCTCTTCTCTTCCACTACACAACTTCAGCAAGGACTACTATCCGTCATACCTCCCCACCTTTGGAGGGGTTGGGGGAGGAATCCTACCCCATTTTCTGTTTCACTTCTTGCAAATCCCTCCTAAGCTCCAAAAACATCGTTCGTAAATTCTCTGGACTCAAATCATCTGGCTGAAATTCTTCAGTCGCAATACTACAAGCATACTCCCAAATCTCCAAAATCTCTGAAGCCTTGATCTGATAGGGTGCATAAAAAGTATTATCAGAATGCAGCATCAAGGAATTTTTGCCGTTTTTATTCAGTCGTTTATAGACAATACCTTCATTTTTGGTCAATAAAATATACGTTCGACCGTCGCGTACTTCGCCCAAATTTTCGATGTACTGACCAACTATAAACGAACCTTGTTTATGTGGCGGCATTGAATCTCCCGCAACTGGAAATGCTCGATACTTTCCAGAACCCAAAAACGGCAAACTCAAATGCTGCAAATTCTCGATAAATTCAGGATCCGAATACCCCGTAAGATATCCAGCTCGTGCTTTATGAGGAATTATCTCGATAAAATTTTCTCCGTTTCTATCAACCGTAATCGGCAGTAAAATTCGATTGTCTGAAAGCGTCATCAGCTCAGTCATCGGAATTTTCCTAAGATCCACGGAAAGTAATATATCGATGCTGATATGAAAATAATGAGCAATGCGCTGCAGAATATCCAACGGCGGATCTGAGGCATCGTCTTCATATTTTGAATAACGCGCACGAGTAATGATTAGGTCGTCTGCGACCTTCTGCTGTGAGTACTTTTTTTGTGCTCTCAGGTACCTGATATTTTCTGACAGTATTGACATTGCTACAAATTATAGCAACAAATATAGTAAACTTTGCTATAATCTATCCTAATTTTGTAGAATAATTTTCTATCAAATGCAAAGGGCAATAGTACATATGGATTTGGATACATTTTTTGTATCCTGCGAACGATTAACAAACTCATCTCTAGATGGTTTGCCAGTCATTATTGGCGGTGGCGATCGAGGTGTTGTGGCGGCTTGTTCGTACGAAGCGCGCCGTTTTGGAGTGCATTCTGCTATGCCGATGAAGCTGGCTTTGAGGTTGTGTCCACAGGCAAAAGTGATGAAAGGCGATATGGAATTGTACTCCAAACTTTCGAAAGATGTAACGGCCGTAATCAAGGAAAAAGCACCCGTAATGGAGAAAGCGAGTGTCGATGAATTTTATCTTGACATCTCTGGAATGGACAAATTTCACGGAGGTTATAAATGGACAAATGAACTTTCGCAAGAGATAACTCGAGAAACAGGATTGCCGATTAGTTTTGCCCTTTCGGTAAACAAAACCGTTTCGAAAATTGGTACTGGGGAATCAAAACCTAAGGGAAATTTGGAAATTCCCGAAGACAAAGTAAGACCTTTTCTTAATCCGCTTTCTATCCGAAAAATTCCGATGGTTGGAGCAGTAACTTTTCAGTTATTATCTAGATTGGGAATTCGAAATATTCAAACATTATCTGAAATGCCCCCCGAAGTATTGCAGCAAATGATCGGTAAAAACGGTTTAGATCTTTGGAATAAAGCCAACGGAATCGATCAGAATCCTGTTGAAGCTTATACCGAACGCAAATCAATTTCGACCGAAACTACTTTTGATCAAGATACTATCGACACTCAAAAACTGAAGTCCGTTATTATGGGAATGGTTGAAAAACTAGCTTTTCAATTGAGAGGAGAAAGTTGGTTGACCTCGGTGGTAACGGTCAAAATACGGTATGCAAATTTCGACACCGAAACCAAGCAGATGAAAATTGCCTACACGTCTGCCGATCATACGCTGACCAAAAATGCTATCGATTTGTTTACCAAATTATATCAACGACGTATGCGTCTCCGATTGGTTGGAATCCGTTTTAGCGGTCTTGTACGCGGTACGTATCAAATAAATATGTTTGAAGATACCGAAGAAATGCTGTCGCTTTATGAAGCGATGGACAGAATGAAAAAGCGT
>JBBSRP010000238.1:0-4359 GCA_038242935.1 Flavobacteriales bacterium | reverse complement strand
CCTCGTAAAACTAACTATAAAAGGAATTTCTTACAGTCAAACGCAAAATGGTGCCTACGCTTTAATTTTGAATGAAGCTGATGGAGACCGCAAATTACCTATTGTGATAGGTGCATTTGAGGCGCAGTCAATTGCAATTGCACTTGAAAAGGAAATCAAACCACCACGCCCACTGACACACGATTTGTTTAAGAATTTTGCTGACCGGTTTGATATTGTTGTCAAACAAGTCATCATTCATAAACTTGTAGATGGCGTATTTTATTCAAGTATCATTTGCGAACGCGACAAGATCGAAGAAATTATTGATGCCCGTACTTCTGATGCTATTGCACTTGCTTTACGTTTTCACGCGCCGATTTTTACTTACAAAAACATTCTTCACAAAGCAGGAATCTACCTGAAAGGAAATAAAGAAAGTGACGACGACACTCAAGAAATGGACGATGTTCTTTCTAATCCTGATACTTTTGGTCAAGAAGAAACCAACGAGTCAAAAGGTGCGTATGTCAAATTTAGTTTGTCAGAACTTCATGATCTTCTGAATGCCGCAGTGGAAGAAGAAGACTACGAGAAAGCAGCCAAAGTACGTGATGAAATCTCAAAAAGAGAATAATCAAAACAACAATAAATTCTAATATCGCTCAGCTATTATGAAACAATATCTTGATTTAGTAAAGCACGTTATGGACCACGGCGTTCAGAAAGGTGATCGCACAGGCACAGGGACAAAAAGTGTTTTTGGCTATCAAATGCGTTTTGATCTATGCGCTGGTTTCCCGATGGTTACAACCAAGAAACTGCATTTAAAATCGATCGTTCACGAACTTCTATGGTTCTTAAAAGGTGACACAAATACAGCCTATCTTAAAGAAAATGGCGTAAAAATTTGGGACGAATGGGCAGATGAAAGTGGAAACCTTGGTCCTATTTACGGACATCAATGGCGCAATTGGAATAGCGAAGAGATTGATCAAATAAAAGAGGTAATCGAAACTTTAAAAACAAATCCTAATAGTAGAAGAATGCTTATTTCTGCTTGGAATCCTTCGGTTTTGCCAGATACTTCGAAGTCATTTGCAGAAAATGTCGAGAACGGAAAAGTAGCTTTGCCTCCTTGTCATGCTTTCTTTCAGTTTTATGTTGCGGACGGGAAATTGTCTTGTCAGCTTTATCAACGTAGTGCCGATATATTTCTAGGAGTTCCTTTTAATATTGCTTCTTACGCTTTACTCACAATGATGATTGCGCAAGTCTGCGATCTGCAAGTTGGCGACTTTATTCACACATTTGGTGACGCTCATATTTACAACAATCACTTCGAGCAGTTGGAACTACAACTTTCTAGAGATATGAGACCATTACCTCAAATGTTGTTGAATCCCGAAATTAAAGATATTTTGGATTTTACAGGAAATGATTTCACATTATTAAATTACGATCCACATCCAAGTATAAAAGGAGTAGTAGCAATTTAATTGGCTAGCTGAAAATCAATAACTTTAGCAACTGCAAATCGAGCAGAAGTTTGAATAATTTAAAATTGAACTATTATGATAATTCTAGTCGCAGCTGCATCCGAAAATAATGTATTGGGAAAGGACAATGCATTACCTTGGCGATTGCCTTTGGATTTTAAACATTTTAAAGATATTACTTTAGGACACCATATTATTATGGGTCGCAAGACCTTTGAAAGTTTACCAACTCAGCTTACAAATCGTACTCACATTGTTATTACTAGACAAATGGACTACAACTGTGATGGCTGCATTCTTGTCCACGATTTAAAAACCGCAATAGATAAAGTACCCGTTGCTGAGGACGCTTACGTTGTAGGTGGCGGAGATATATTTGATATGGCGATAAATATTGCCGACAAAATAGAACTTACAAGAGTACATACCACTATTGAAGGAGATGCTTTTTTTCCAGAAATCGATTCTGAGAAGTGGGATCTAATTTGGGAAAAGAGACACGAAAAAGATGAAAAGCATAATTTTTCTTTTACATTTCAAACCTTTGTTAGGAAATAATTAAAAATGCAGAATATAAAGTACGCATACTTTATATTTACAGAAATATACAATGATGTCAGAAAAAGTTACTCCATATAAAGATTCAAAACTTGGCAAAAAAGAGCAAGTTGAGCAGATGTTTGACAATATCTCTGGAAATTATGACGATCTCAATCGTGTGATTTCGTTTGGAATTGATCAGAAGTGGCGTAAGAAAGTGGTGAACTTAGTAAGTGCAACCATTCCTAAAAACGTTCTAGATGTTGCGACCGGAACTGGAGATCTTGCCATTATGCTTTCTAATTCTCCTGCAGAAAAAATTGTCGGAATTGATATTTCGGCAGGAATGCTTGAAGTTGGAAAAAAGAAAATTGCAGCAAAAAATCTTTCTCAGATTATAGAAATGAGACAGGAAGATTCAGAAGCATTAACTTTTGATGACAACACTTTTGACGCAGTAACTGTCGCTTTTGGTATTCGTAATTTTGAAACACTGGAAAAAGGCTTAACAGAAATCTTGAGAGTTTTGAAGCCGGGCGGCATATTTGTAATTCTTGAAACATCGGTACCTGTAAAATTTCCTTTTAAGCAAGGGTATCAATTTTACTCAAAAAACATCCTTCCACTCATTGGAAAACTGTTCTCTAAAGACGATAACGCTTACGGATATCTATCAGAATCGGCAGCATCTTTTCCTTATGGAGAAGCTTTAAACAATATTTTATCAAAAATTGGGTTTATAGACGTACAAGCTATGCCACAAACTTTTGGTGTAGCAACCATATATTCAGCGTCTAAAAAATAGCATGAAAAAAATATTTCTTCTCACATTCTTAGTTTTTGCATTGCAGTCGCAGGCACAATTTGGCAAAGATCCTTTGACCAATCTCGAAAATTGGGACAAACAACGAGTACACTGGGGTTACTTCTTGGGTTTCAACTCTTATGATTTTAAGATCGACTATAAAAACGAAGTCCCAGAAGATATTGTCTCTGAAAAAAGCATTGGATTTAATGTGGGTCTTATAGGGAATTTACGAATTAACGAATACTTTGATTTGCGATTTGAACCGGGACTTTACTATGCACAGCGCGACTTGACTTTTCCAGGATTTGAAAAAGCTTTCGACGCCGAAAGACCTGTAAAATCTACTTATATCCACTTTCCGTTATTGGTAAAGTATTCTGCCTTGCGCACTGGAAACATCCGACCATTTCTTTTAGCTGGAGTTTCCAGTACACTTAATCTTTCTAGTAATTCTAATACAAATGAAGATAATAGAGAGCAACGATTTCGTGTGAAGCAATGGACAAACAATTATGAATTGGGTTTCGGTATTGATTTATACTTTGAATATTTCAAATTTTCTCCATCAATTCGAGGAGTTTTTGGATTGAAAGACGAATTAATACGTGACAATGATCCAAATAGCCCGTGGACTGGAAATATTGAGTCGATGAAGACGAGAGCCATAATGGTGAATTTTACTTTTCAGTAGTCCTCACCCCCCGCCCTCTCCAGAGGAGAGGGAGCAAGAACCACATTTAAGATATTTGTTTCTGTAGTAAGACGTTTTAATCTTGGAAGGTTTATCCTTATCCAAGCCCATCCTCCCCCCAGCCCCCTCCAAAGGAGGGGGAGTTAGAACGTGACACAAGATGTTATTTGCTTAATTGAAAAGTTTACAATTTTCGAGTTCGCGCACAAAATTGTCATCCTGTTCCATCTGATGCTCAAAATTAAAAGATAGATCTTTGCACCACTAAAACACAAGCCTTACTCGCAAACTTGTCATCCTGAGGAAGGAAGACCCGAGCATAGAGAACTGGCGAAGCAATCTCATTAGTGACTCAATCTTTGCTGATTATAGAACAATATTTATTGCGAAAAGTATCCTCGTAGTAAACTACTAATCTATATTCTAATTGAAACTATCCAATAATTTAATAGAATTTGGCTTTCGCCAAATATATACAGACTGCTTAAGATGTAGAGAGCGCAGGGTTTTGATTTGTCTTAGGTTGAAGCAATAATCTTTTGCATTTTCTTCGAATAAAGAAAGCTTTCGTCTGGTCTTCTGGTGCTTGCTGTGAAAGATTGAAAAACTGAAAGATTGAAATAAGCAAAAAAACAGAAGGGATGTTTAGCTGATAGCTGACAGCTAAATGCTTACAGCTCAAAATTTACTGCAAAACTATCTTTTCTGTATAAACACCATTATTCTCTGCGGCGATTTTAAAGATATAAATCCCTCGACTCCAATGCGAAACAGGAAGTGATAGTGTACCGTTAAAGCCGATAGTTTTGGTTTTGTACACTACTCTGCCATTTAGATCAATG
>JBBSRP010000237.1:0-4386 GCA_038242935.1 Flavobacteriales bacterium | reverse complement strand
TAAGTAGCACCTTCAGGAGCTGTCACATTTAGGCCGATAAAACTTCTATCATCGTAAGGCGCAGTTTCTTTTTTAAGTAAACTGTAGAATAATGCGATCATTCCTAAACAAACAATTAGTATGGGAAAGCTTAACCATTTATGATTAGTGAATTTTTTAAGTGCGTTGGCATATCCACTATTTAAGCTTTCAAAATAAGGTTCTGTTGCATTATAAAATTTTGATCTGTGCTGAACGCCGCCTTTCATCAAATAGGCATTTAGCATCGGAGTAAGGGTAAGTGATACAAAAGCAGATATTAAAACGGCAGCTCCAATTACAACTCCAAATTCCCTAAATAATCGTCCGACGAAACCTTCGAGAAAAATTACGGGTAAAAACACAGCTGCCAAGGTGACCGAAATAGAAATTACGGCAAAGAAAATTTCGTTCGAACCTTTGATCGCAGCTTCGATGGGCGACATTCCTTGTTCAATTTTCTTATAAATATTTTCGGTTACAACAATTCCATCATCCACCACAAGGCCAGTTGCCAATACGATCGCTAATAATGTAAGTACGTTGATAGAAAAGCCAAACAACCACATTATAAAGAAAGTCGCAATAAGTGATACTGGAATATCAATAAGAGGTCTAAAGGCAATTGACCAGTTTCTGAAGAATAAAAAGATAACAAACACCACTAATGTGATTGAAATCAAAAGCGTTTCGGCAACTTCTGTAACAGCTTTCTTGACAAATAACGTATTATCAATTGCTATATTTAATTTAAAATCTTTAGGAAGATCTTTTTGAAGCTGATCATATCTAGCATAAAACTCTTCAGCAATTTCGAGGTAATTTGTTCCCGGTTGTGGAATAACAGCCATACCAATCATCGGCTGACCAGAATCACTAAGCTTGGTTTCTAAGTTTTCTGCTTCTAATACAGCACGACCTACATCTCCAAGTCGAACAACTTTTCCAGCTTCGGATAGAATGATAATATCATTAAATTCTTCTTCGGTAGAAAGATTTCCTATAGTTTTTACGGTCAATTCAGTATTAGCACCGGTCAGTTTTCCAGAAGGAAGTTCGACGTTTTGCTTATTTAATGCAGATCGCACTTCCCCTACAGTAACTCCATAAGAATTTAGTTTTTGAGGATCGAGCCATAATCGCATCGCATATTTTCGCATTCCCCAAATCTGAACACTGCTTACCCCAGGAATTGTTTGTAGTCGTTGCGAAATTACGTTATCGGCATAATCTGAAAGTTCCAAAGTGTTTTTAATATCACTCTGAACGGTCATCGTAATAATTGCATCCGAATCGGCATCAGCCTTGGACACTACGGGCGGAGCATCAATATCTTGCGGTAAACTTCGGATGGCTTGTGAAACTTTGTCTCGAACATCATTAGCGGCAGCTTCAAGATCTTTACCTAAGTTAAATTCGATCTGAATATTACTTGATCCTTGATTACTGGACGAACTGATATTCCTAATACCATCAATAGAGTTAATGGCTTTTTCAAGAGGTTCAGTAATTTGCGATTCGATAATATCAGCATTGGCACCAGTATAATTGGTTCGTACCGAAATCATAGCGGGATCTATCGAGGGAAATTCCCGTACTCCAAGATAAGTGTAGCCGATGATTCCGAATAATATCAGCGTCAAATTCATAACTATCGTTAGTACAGGTCTTTTTATACTTAAAGAGGATAAACTCATTATGGTAGGGAGTATTTATTTTTTGGAAATGTTTTTTTGAAGAATGCTATAGGTTTACTTTCACAGGCATTCCATTTTGCAAAGTCATTACACCACTGGTAAGAATGGTATCGCCTGCAACAAGACCCTTGGTAATAAGGATTTCCTTTTCGGTACGAGATCCTGTTTCAACAATTACTTCTTTTGCTTTACCGTCTTTTACAACAAACATTTTCTTACCGTTCTGAATCGGAATTAAAACTTCGGTGGGAACGAGAAGCGCATTTTTTAAAGTTTGTAATGGTAAATCAATTGTAGCAAAACTTCCAGTAAGAAGTCCTGAATCTTTATTTTCGGCAAGACCACGAATTTTTAATGTTCGAGTCGCAACATCAATTTCAGGTTCCTTGGCATAAATTTTCGCAGTAAATTTTCCTTCGTTATTTGAAGTAGAGAAAGTAAATGTATCGCCAACTGTTATTTGAGAAGCATATTTTTCAGGAACCGAAAAAGTAACTTTTACCTGACTATCATTTACAAGAGTTGCTATTGGAGTCATTGGAGTAACATATGTTCCTTTCGAAATATATCGTAAACCAATTTTACCATCAAATGGTGCACGAACTGTCGCTTTGTTTAATTGTGCTTGTATTAATTGCATTCTAGATTGAGCAGATTTAAAATCAGCACTCGCAATATCATATTCTTCTTGACTGATCGCTTCTTTTTCTAAAAGAAGTTTGGCACGACGCTCATTTTCCGATGAAAGCCCTTGGGCAGTTTTAATTTGAGCTAGTTGTGCTCTTAATTCCAAATCATTGACTCTGAATAAAATCTGACCTTTTTTGACACTTTTTCCTTCATCAAAATTAATTGTTTCTACTATCCCAGATATTTCACTACGAATATCAACCTGCTCATTTGCTTCGATAGATCCAGAAAGCGATATATTGCTAGCGAAGTCTGAGCCTGAAACAATTTTTCCAGAAAAAGTAGGAATTGTTTTTTGTGATGATTTATTGGATTTTTTATCTGCAGTATTTGAGGATACTCTGTAGATGACTAAACCTATAAGAGCTATTCCCAATAGGGCGAAAATAATGTTTTTGAACTTCATATTTTTTGGGTGATAAAAATGATTTGGAGAGCAAATAATGGATAGAAATGCAAAACTAACTGATACAATAGGAACAGGGATAGGCGTTAACAGTTTTTAACTTTTCAAAATGTTAAATTATATCAAGATATTAAAAAATAGTTAGCATATAAAAATGTTCATAGCGCTTTTCTATGAGAATCGTCACTTTTCGCTGCTATTAAATAATTTGTAAAAAACTACAATTAATGATTAGCTGATATAATTCCAGATATTCTTTTTCTTTGAATGCTCAACAAATACTTGCAACACCATTGCATTTTCAGGGTTTTGTAACTGCGGATCTTCTTTTAATAATGAAATGGCATATTCTCGCGCAACCACAAGAATATCTCTGTCTTTTACTAGATCGGCAATTTGAAGATTGAGCACGCCACTTTGCTGGGTTCCCATAAGATTTCCTGGCCCGCGAAGTTTTAGATCGACTTCGGCAATTTCGAAACCATCGCTGCTATTGACCATTGTTTGCATCCTAATCTTACTGTCGTTGCTTAGTTTGCTTCCTGTCATCAAAATGCAGTAACTCTGATCAGCGCCACGGCCAACACGTCCTCGAAGCTGATGCAATTGCGAAAGTCCAAAACGTTCGGCACTTTCTATAATCATCACACTTGCATTTGGAACATTTACTCCAACTTCAATTACAGTTGTTGCTACCATAATATCGGTTTGGCCATTTACAAACCGCTTCATTTCAAAAGCTTTGTCTGCAGGTTTTAACTGTCCGTGAACTACAGAAATAGCATATTTAGGCAATGGAAAATCTCTGGAAATATTATCAAAGCCATCCATCAAATCTTTATAATCAAGAGTTTCACTTTCGTTAATAAGCGGATAAACAATATAGATCTGTCTTCCTAAAGCAATCTCATCACGAATAAACTTCCAAACTTTTAGACGATTCGTATCAAACCGATGTACTGTCTGAATAGGCTTCCGTCCAGGCGGCAATTCGTCAATTACCGAAACATCTAGATCGCCGTAAAGACTCATAGCCAATGTACGCGGAATGGGAGTAGCAGTCATCACCAAAACGTGTGGCGGTATTGTATTCTTTTTCCACAATCTAGAACGTTGCTCAACGCCAAAGCGGTGCTGCTCATCTATAATCGCAAGTCCGAGGTTTTTGAATTTTACTTTATCTTCCAACAAAGCGTGTGTACCAATGATGATTTGTAAACTTCCATCTTCAAGAGCCGAATGGATTATTCGTCTTTTAGCGATTTTGCTAGAACCTGTCAATAACATTACAGTAATTCCCATGGCATTTGCCAATTCAGAAATACCTTCGTAATGCTGATGCGCAAGAATTTCGGTTGGCGCCATCAGACAAGCTTGAAAACCATTATCCAAAGCAAGTAACATTGTAAGAAATGCAACTATTGTTTTGCCCGATCCAACATCTCCCTGCAAAAGACGGTTCATCTGTGCCGGATTTGCTAGATCGGATCGTATTTCTTTCAACACTCTTTTTTGTGCATTTGTAAGATCAAAAGGAAGATGCTTATGATAAAAATCATTGAAGTAATCGCCAAC
>JBBSRP010000236.1:0-4417 GCA_038242935.1 Flavobacteriales bacterium | reverse complement strand
AATGTAAAAGTTGTTGTCATAATCATACTTGCTCCGGAAAGACGAGGTAGGCTTGAGGTGGCGCAGGTTGTAAATAACGTCTTGGAGCGTGAAGCTGTTGGAGTCTGGCCAATGCATGAGGTCGCCGGCACCTAAACCAAGTCCGCTGCGGTGGGTGAGCAGGTCTCTGATGGTGAATTCTTCGGTTACGTACGGGTTGTACAGCTTAAACTCCGGAATGTAATCCTGTACCTTGTCGTCCCAGTTCAGTTGGCCCGCATCTACCAGCAACCCCAGCGCTGCCGCTGTAAACGCCTTGGTGTTAGAGGCAATCCCGAAACGCGTGTGCGCATCTGTTTTCTCCGGACTGTTCAACGACCGCACCCCGTAGCCCTTGGCATGAATGACTTTCCCGTCTTTCACGATACCCACCGCAATGCCCGGCACGTTAAACGCCCGCCTGGTGCGTTCCGCCAGCGTATCTAGCTGCGCCGTAGTGAGTTCTTGGCTAAAGCCGATGGTGGTGGTGGTGAGGAGGAAGAGGGTGAGGAGGAGGTTTTTCATTTCTGGGTTTGATGGTTGATAATGGTCTTGTATAAAAACAGTGCGAGCTGGAAAACCTTAAATAACCGCTTGACAATCAGGCGTTGCAAAGTGCATCAAATTTCGATTTTACACAGGCTTTCGCATTGTATTTATACCCTGTTGGCAACTTGCCTTATGCTAAAGCAAATTCTACAGCACTTTCGGCATGAATTCTTGTCGTATCAAAAACCGGAATATTCACATCGCTACTTTTGATTAACAATGGAATTTCTGTACAACCTAAAATTACTCCCTCAGCTCCATTTTTTACAGATTCATTAATTATTCTTTTATATCTTTCTTTCGATACTTGCATTATTTTTCCGTGAACAAGTTCTTCATAGATCACCTTATGAATTGTTTTTCGATCATCTTCATTTGGGATAATTACATTGATCCCAAAATCATC
Source organism: Flavobacteriales bacterium (assembly GCA_038242935.1). Taxonomy (GTDB): domain Bacteria; phylum Bacteroidota; class Bacteroidia; order Flavobacteriales; family Flavobacteriaceae; genus Flavobacterium. The sequence continues at coordinate 3,444 of JBBSRP010000236.1, read as the reverse complement.
ACAGAGAATACTCTTGAAAAATTCTTTTTCCATTGTAAATTTTGTGCCAAGTAATAAGACTTTACCAATGCCCTTTTCTTTTATTTTTTTTCCTGTGGCCACTGCAATATGTAAAAAAGGAATATTTATGTTTTTGATTATCTCACTACTACATAAATGCATTGTATTTGTACATAAAACAATAATTTCAGCTTTAGCATTTTCTAAGTTCTTTGCAGATTCAGCCATCATTTTATTTAACCCCGTCCAGTCATCTATATGTTGATGTTTTTCTATTTCTGCAAAATCAACAGACTCCATAATGCATTTTGATGAATGAAATCCACCTAATCTCTCACGTACTTTTTCATTTAAGATTTGATAATAAACTTGAGAGGATTCCCAACTCATTCCTCCAATCAATCCTATTTTCTTCATTTGGTTATTCTTTCAGGATTTTCAGTTCTGTATTCGAACTCTAAATACTCAATCGCATATTCTACCCAATCTTTAACCGAATTATCCATATATACATCGGGTTGAATTCCGATATTATCTATTGGGTAATTCGGAAGCCTTAATGACCTATAAGTCGGTAAAAGCAATTTGTAATTATCACAACCAAATTTAAAGAAGTAGGCATTTGCGTAATCTAAAGCACCGCTTGTAGGTGCCCCTAACACTTTTACTTTTTTACTTTGTTTTGCTGCCAAAATAAAATTTTCTGCGGCGCTGCCGACCTTACTATCTGCAAGAATGACTATTTGTTGTGGGCTTTTTTCAGCAAGGTTTAACGTGTCGATTTCAACAATTTTACCATCCACATTTATATATTTTCCAATATTCTCCTTGTAAAGCTGGATCCGACTTTCCAACTTATCAATTTCAATTTTATTTTTCTCAGAGTCCTTTTCGATCAAGGCATTTTTATAACTAGTAACTCCTTCAATTAATGTTTGGGAACACAAAAGTTCTATACCAACGTACCTTATTGGATTTGTACTGATGTAAGGTAAAAGTGATTTGTAGGCATTGTCCGTGCCGCCGCCATTGCCCCTTAAATCTATGATTAGATTCTCGCAATTCTGGATCAACTCTCTGTTTTCTCCAATTAAGCTATTGATTCGATCGACATAAGGATAATTGAAACTGGAAATACGAAGTAAATTAGTTTTTGCCGTTAAGTTTCTGATATAAAATCCGTCCAGTACATCTATTTCTCTTTGAATCTTAATTGAGTCTTTTTTTGGACCACCAACCTCCTTCACAAAAGCTATTTTTAATGGGTCTATATATAGAATTCGATCGTGATGTAACTTATAGTTTCCTTTATATATCTGGCTGGAAAAATAGTAATCAGCACTTTTATCTTCTTTTAATACAAATTTTATCTCCATTGGCTTTCCATAAGAAGAGTCAGCTTTGATTATAAATCCTTGATAATTTCCTCCTATCGATTTCACTATGCCTATTGAATTGTTTTGATATTGCCAAACTCCTTCAAGCATATCCTTCGACTTCTTTATCCTACGATAAAATTTATCCAAATTTAAATCGATTAAATCTTTATCTATCTGTCCATTTGATCCCACTGGATTGCTGCTCGGGAGCATCCAAATATGCTTATCCTTAAAAAAGGAGGTATAATTTGTCAAAACGTCGATACAGAGCGAATCTTCTGTTTTTACCGCCTCTGCAATCAATTGCTTTTTCAGGCTATTGTACATTAATGTGTCCTTTGTTTTATGAGCAAAACCAGGATATTCGCTTTCAATTTTTGCAATTAGATTATCAAGAGCTTTATCGCAAGAGCAGTTTTGTTGCCCAAATGTTGAGCTTATAACGAACATACTTATTAAAACGAGAAATCTTTTCATTTGTATCTATTTAGGAATACAAAGAAATAAAATTCAAATCCTTAAAAATTGTAAAAATCATTCACGTTTATTTTTATTTATAGATCCAAGCTAAATCATTTTGCTGTACGGAGATTTTATCATATAATTGGTTTGGGGGGTAACCTGAAAAGGATTTGAAATCATTGATAAAATGAGCTTGGTCATAATATTGATTAAAGTGAGCTATGCTTGTCGATGAGCTTTGATTTTTAAGAATTTCATTCAAAGCATTTCTAAACCGTATAGTTTTTAGGTATGATTTAGGATTTTGTCCTACATAATTTTTGAATAACCGGAACAGTGAAGATGTGCTTATTTCAAGCTTTCGGGCTAATATATCAACTGTGAAGCTATCATTATTATACTTTGATATAAGGTGCAAAGCTTCTTTCAATTTATTAGGTAATTCATAGTTTAGATTAGTTAAAAGTAAATGTTCGAGTTTATCGGCTTTTTTTGATAATTCATTTTCTTCAAATATTTCCTCTAAAACTATGGTATCCTTGGGAGAGAAAACATCAAATAAATTATCCGAATTCATTATATCGGAATAGGGTTCGTTTGTGAATGCTCTCAAAGCAGAAGGGTGAAAAAGTATACAGATCTGGTCAAGATAAGAATCTATATTAACAGTGAATGGCATTTTGTGAAACCCGTAAAATCTGCTTGTAAAATTTTTATTTCCCTGAGTTATTAAGCAATTGTTGTTTTTTGCTTGATTGATATAATGTATATCGTTTTCCTTATAAATTGCAAGACAAAGATTATTATTTGGAAATGTGGTATAAGTTAAATAGTCTTTGTCAGTCTTATTGAAAAATAGAAAATATTGAATATGTTTCTTTAATATTTCGTTTTTTGGTTTAATAATTACTGATTGCATTTTTTTAAGTTAGCTGTTTTTTCTGGCTTGTTGCCAACGGTCCAGTATAAACGACGGCGAGGCCGTAGGCCGAAGCTGCCGTTTATACATTGTTGTGGCGAGTTTGTTTTTTTTGCAAAACACGCTGAGTTTTTTCTGTTTTTGGTCTGTTTTCACAAAACGAGGCCGAAAACGCATTTTGAAAATCGCGCGAAAAGCATTGCTGAATATTCCCACGCAGGCAACGTAAATCCCTGCTCAAACGCAACGTCAATCCCTCTTTTGCTGTTTCTTATGCTACTTATTCGATTAAAATCGGGCAACGTTCCACAACTTTTGCAAAAGTAATTAAGCACTTTTGCTGGACAGATTCTGCAACTTATGCTGATTATTTTTTTATGCTTGCCTCACCAAAAACCGAAATTCAAATTGGCCACAACTAGTTGATTAACGGAGTTATTCCATATATAAGCCTGAAACTACAAATAAACGGAATGATGCTGCCGAATATAGTTGGCATTTTTCATAAAAATTATATTTTTCCTCTCATTTTCCAAAAACACTCCCAAAACGCAAATCCGCCACCTTCCCCCTGCAAATGCCGGAAAGAAATCGCACCTTTGCAGAAGTTTCTATCAGAGGTTCGTACAAGAAGAAACGGCTTAGTACCATCGGCACGCGCCGGAACACGTGCACCATGAGATT
>JBBSRP010000235.1:0-4453 GCA_038242935.1 Flavobacteriales bacterium | reverse complement strand
CATTTCTTTTTAAATATTCAACTATTTGATATTTTAATTTATAATCTTCTGAATCTAGATCTACCACAATCTTTCTAAGTTTCTCTAATATAAATACCTGATGACCATGGACCATTGTGTATAAAGGTTTGTCGAAATCCGCACCATTATTCAAAAGATATAGTGCGACATCCAACTTGTTATACACCAAAGCGTCGGAAAGGGGAGATTGTGTTATAAAACTATCTGACTGAGAGAAATTGATATTTGCGCCACTTTCAACCAGTAATTGTACTCTTTCTAAATTTTTTATATCAGAAAGAGAAATCGCTACATTTATTGCTGTCAATCTTAATCTATCTCTAGTTTTATTTATTAAACCATTCTCAATAGAATTTGGATCACCACCCATCTTTAAAAACAACTTCAAAAATCTAATATCGTCATTTTGAGCGGCCAAAATTATTGAAGTACTTCCTCTAAAATTATCGTGTTTATTAGGATCAGCGCCACAATTTAACAGCGCGACTGAGCTTCTGTATTTACTGTTACTTACAGCTAGCATAAGCAAAGTGTTACCATATTTACTTTCTTGAAAATCAATGTCTACTTGCTTTGTCTTATAAATTTTATCAATTTCCGATAGATTTTCATCTTCCACAGCTTTTGCTAAATCCGATAAAAGAGTGTTGTCAAATAATTCGAAATCGCTTCCTGATAATTTATCCCTATCGGCTTGACGATCTGCGTTGTTGCATCGCATAAAACAAATTATTATCAATAATATAAGCGTAATTTTTTTCATGTTTTTAAAGTTTTGGACCAAAGCTTGGAGGTGTAATGGCTTGTTTGACAGTTTGCAGTAATCTTTGAAAAGCTGTGGGCAAGGTTAGTGCTTCTATAACCGAGTCGATGCTGTGACCATTCAATACGCCACTGAAATTTCTTGGTTGTAACCATTTCTTATTTCCGCCAGCGCTGGGAAGTGTACCAGTACTTGCTTGCTGCATTGCATTTAAAGGGTCTGTTGTCATAATATACGCATCCGTGTTAGATTTATTGTTCAAACCTTTTGTGAAAACACTAACCCCAGCAGCATTAAAAGTTATTGCATAATCACCCGTAGCAATTGCATTTCCCTCAGCTAGTCCACCGCCAAGGGAATGACCAGTTTAAGAAAATTCTTTATTACCAATCTTCTCCTTTAAAGCAATTGCATTCGATTTAGACTCTTTATATTGTTTTGATAGACCAACTAACTGTGAAATATTATTTTTATAATCTTTTCCGCTTTTTTCGGTTCCTGCAGTTGCATAAGTATATTCAGTCTTGCCATCAATTGTTCTTTCGTAGACTGCTGATCTAAGCCCACTGTCAGAATCCAAAGGTAATCCATCTCCTGCGGTTGAAACTTTCCATCCTCCTTGAAGATCGACTTGGTCTCCATAAACATTTTTAGAAATTAAAGCTGCTTCTAGTGGAGAGGGCTTTGCAAACATACCATCAGGATCTATGAAGAATACGGGATTATTCAAAACATTTACATACGGTGAGAATCTTCGAGATTTCTCAGCCATTGGATCTATGTTCATCCAACTTCCAAGTGCCGCATCATAATTTCTTGCCCCATAATCGTAAAAGTTTAGTCCCAACTCATCTTGCAGCTCTTTCCCATCATACTTATACTTAAACTCAAGCGGAGCACTCGTTACTACTGCATGTAAATCAACAGTACCATAAATATTTGCAGAATAATTCTTAGCCTCCGAATTGTACCCTTTATGTTTAAGTCCAAATGGATAATAATTGTTTTCCTCAATAATTTTGAGATCATTACTTCTGCCAACACCATAACTTAATCGAACATTGCCTAAATGATCTTTGTAGTTAAACACATAGTTATAAACAACGTTTCCGTTGGAATTAGTATTATTTACATATCCTTCGGCGTGTGCAAAGAACTTCAAAACCCCATCTTTATACTGAAAACCATCTAGATAATCAGTACTATTTACTATAGGAGTTGCAATACCTGGAGGCGGAGTGTATTGATTGACTTTCTTTTGTACTTTTCTTCCGCCAGCATCATAAAGATATTCAATTCTAGTATTTAAATCGTTATTAAATATAATTTTTGTTGGAAGATTTAGATGGTTATAATTTATGGATGTGATGCCTTTGTTACGATCCGTAATCATATTTCCATTAGCGTCATAAGTGAAATCTGCTCCTGATGTATTGCCGTCATAAAAACCTTCACTACTCAAAGAGTTATCAGTGACAGCAACGAGCTTATTGGAGTTTGGCGTATAGCTGTATATGAGATTATCTATTTCTAATATAATTAAACTTTGCTGGTGATCCAATGTACCATTTCGTATCAGAGAAGTAATGTTTCCATTTTTATCATAATTTAATTTTTCTCTATAGGAGTTAGGTGCCGTAGTTCCTGGTTTTTGGTAAACTGCGTGGAGCATTCTATTTAAATGATCATATTCATAGCTATACTTTCGCATTGTGTTGTCACTGTTTGTTCTCCAAAATGTTTCAGCAATATTTCCGTTGTAGAGTTTTTTTACTCCGCTTATGTTACCAGTTACAGGTTTGTTGTAATTAATTCTAAAGGCAAAAAGATCTTTGGGGTTAAAATACTTTGACAAATTGTCTACATCATTAATGTCAGTTAACCAGCCTCTTATGTTATATTTATAATCTATTATTTGAAGTCCAGTTGCGCCAGACATGACGGAATTTCCCACGGTTTTTTTGATTAGCTGGCCCATCTCATTGTATACATTTTTCTGCAAAAACTGGACTGGTTTATTGTCTATTTGATGAGAATGGCTAATAAGCCGATCTTGATCACTATAAACAAATCTATCTGTGGTAGTTATTGCTTGATCGTTAGCTGAACGTTTGTGTGTAGTAATTGTATATTCAGGAATGCCGGTAAAACTTAATTTTGAATCAATTTGGCTATAGCCTTGCAAATAGTTTTTTGAAAACTGTCTTACTGCTCTCGCTTTTGCATCATAAAAAATGCTGGTGGTCTCTCCTAAATTTGCAGTGCTGCTTGTGCAAACTCTTACCCAGCTTCCAGTTGTCAGTGTCTTCACTTTTCCAGTTGTTAAGATTGGTTGCGATTCCACCATCGCTGGAATTGGACTAACGCTTGGAAAACTGTAGTTGTCGTAGTAATTTACACTAAGCAATTTAAATTGAGTTGGTGCAACAGTATTACTATAGTATGCAGGAATTCCATCAATGGTGCCAGACTGCAATTTTTTTTCTGACATTGTAGTAATCATTGCGTTTTGTTGATCTTGCAATACCTTTCTACCAGCGCTACTCACAGTTGAAGATTCTTGGTAACCAGTATAAACTGGACGGTTAAAAATATCGTATTTTGAAATAATCCAGCCTTTTGTGTTGACGTTTGCGTTATTGAAAGGCGAGAATGCAGGGCCAGTTGCCACTATTCTATTTAATTTATCATACACAATAAATTCCCACTGCTTCCCAGGTAGTTTTTTTTCCACCAGTCGATTGCGGTAGTCGTAGCGATACCTATAACACAACTCATCTAGTTGCGTCGTATAATTGGTTGCTAAAGGAGGAATTACTATAGTTAGATTTCCATATTGATCATAAATATAATAAGTGTCATGTTTTACACCATTATTATAGTTCCTTTTTAGCAATAGTTGTCCTTCTTTATTTTTGAATTCGTCGGTTGTATTATTGTTTCCGGATGATATTGTCCAGTTTTCGTCTGAAGTTGTAATTTTATAAAGGTCATTAGGACTATAAAAACCATTATCGCCCAAAACATAATTATAGTATCCGATACTACTATAATCAAAGGGAGTAGTTAGTTTATAATATTTGACTTCACCTTTACCATTTGTGCTTTGGTGAATTTTGATACTATGGTCGGAGCTTGAAGTGCCATTGATCTTCCAATCATTTCCAGGTGCGCCCAATTTAATGATTCTATCAACAGATAAATTATCAAAAAGCTTTTCGCTGTACGGATTTGTGGTATTTTCATATTGTACAGTATTGTAATAAGCATGAGTAGATGCTTCTGCATTATTGTAAAAGTTAAGTGTGGCAGTACTTGTGGAGTACGGGAGATATTCCTTGATTTGTCTACCAAAACCATCATATCCAATATGTGTAACAATATCTGTCCCAATATTGGATTGCTTATAATCAATTTTTTGAATAGGTCGTCCTAGTCCATCGTAAAAGATTTTTTGGATTCTATTCTTAGTATCTTCTGTTTTGACAGAAGTACTTTGAATTGGAGCGTTGAAAATTTTTGTCTGTACATAATTATGATCCTGACCAAAAGTAGCAATTGATAGGAGCAGTATAAGGTATATAAATCTTTCCATTTTGCTAATTTTTATAATAATAACTGTTGGTTGAAAGTATATTTAAGTTCATATCTTTTACATTATGAAGTCTG
>JBBSRP010000234.1:0-4479 GCA_038242935.1 Flavobacteriales bacterium | reverse complement strand
AATTAAAACAAAAAAGGGATTTCAAATTGAAATCCCTTTTTTTTTATGATTTTGACCTTTTACGCATTTTAATATTTATAAATTATACTCCTAGCGAGAATGCTATTGCAAAATATAGATATCCTTTTGGGACAGCTCCAACATCTTGACCCCATAATTCAGCATCAGAAAGATGCATGCTTTCTGTAAGCAACATAAATCCAATTAATATCAGAAAGGCCAAACCTAGAATCTGAATGGATGGATTTGCATTCACAAAATTTCCAACAGGAACAGCAAACAACATCATAACACCTACCGAAATTACAACAGCGATAATCATAATATAAAGCGCTCCTTCAACTCCATTTGTCATTCCGACTGCCGTTAGGATTGAATCTACAGAGAATATTAAGTCAATAAGTAAAATTTGAGCAATAACATTCGAAAATGATTTTGTTCTTGATTTACCAAGCGAAATTTCTTCTTCTCCTTTATGATCCACTTTTTCGCTGATCTCCTTGGTGCTTTTATAAATTAGAAATAATCCTCCAAGTAATAAAACCACTGCTTGACCACTAAATCCAGCTTTAAACCAACCCCAGTCTACAGAAAAGAATGGAGCTTTCATTGCTACGAGCAACGAAATCCCAAAGAGCAATGCAATTCTCATAAACATCGCCAAGAATAATCCGATTCTAGTAGCTCTTTTTCTTTCTGCTTCTGGAAGTTTTCCAGTAACAATCGAAATAAAAATAATATTATCTATTCCTAAGATAATTTCGAGAAAAGTCAATGTCAACAATGCAATCCACGCATCTGGATTCAAAAATACTTCCATCTATTCTAGTTGAGTTTAGTTACAGTTCCTTTTTGCTTAGCATCAGATCCAACGATATTAAATTCAAAAATATAGGAATCTTTTGTAGTCGATAAAATTTTCATAGCTACAGCTTTTTGTTCTTCCATATTCTTTGGATTTACTTTTTGCAGAATATATTCGCAGTCATTTGTCCAACGTACGGTTGAAGTGTCAGTTCGGCCATTATAAGTTTCTATTTCGAGATCTTCGGTACGTTCAAACAAAGTCGTTTCAACTTTCCCGTTTACAGTATGTTCAAATTTAAATTTACCGGTTTTAAAATCGGCGCAATTACGCTCATTTTCGTAGCAAGAAAATACGGTGGGCACTAAGAGTAACAAAAAAAACTTTTTCATTATGGATTTATAAATATTAAAGGTTAAAATACAAATTCCTAAACAATTTTGATATCATATTTGTACAAAAGTCCTGGCAATCCTTCTTTAGAAAATTTTGTTTTCTTAAGCATATTGGCTTCTGGATCTATTGTAAAATTCTGAGCAGATGTAAGAGTTGCTTCCTTTAGAATCGTATTCTGAAAGATTGCTCCTTGCAAATTGCTGTCGTCAAAAATAGCTTTTGTAAGATCAGTTCCTGTAAAATTAACTTCTCTTAAAGAAGAATTTATAAATTTGGCTTTATGCATCTTTTTATTATTGAATGACGCATAATCAATATTGCAACTATTACAATCTACGGCAAACAAAAAGTCATCACATTCTTGAAATTGTATTCCAAGTAGTTTGCAATTTTCAAAGTGTACTTGCTTTAAGCTTGTTCCTCTCAAAGTAAGATTTGAAAGATTGCAATCGTAAAATTCACAATCCAAAAAAGTATTTCCTGAAAAATCTGAATTGCTAAAATCACAGTTTTTGAAAATACATCCGTCAAATTCGCGATTATTAACACGCTGATCGGCAAAAATTACTTTCTCATAAGTTTGATGAACATTTATAAAATCTTTCATAATTAATCTGTCATACTATTTACCATTGTTTTTACTCCCATAAACATCAAAACAACCGCCGAAAAACAAAATACAATCCCAACCGCCAATACGAGATAATGCCAGTTTGAATGTGAATTCATAAATGCATTATAAATAATTGCTGGACCAGTAAAAATCAGCGGAAGCGACCATAAAAGGTACTTGATTCCTTTGTTTAATATATCTTTATCTGTAGGCATATATTTTTTATTTTAGTTATTACTTTGAAAATATTCTACTGCTTTACGCACGCTTCCTTGAGATTGTAGCAATTGCAAAGCTATTTCGGCAGAGACATTTATCTCGCTAATTATCATATTTACTCCTCGATTTACAAGCTTTTCATTGCTAAGTTGCATATCGACCATTTTGTTTCCTTTTACACGGCCAAGCTGAATCATTGCTGTCGTCGAAATCATATTAAGCACCAATTTTTGTGCAGTACCTGCTTTCATCCTAGAACTTCCTGTAACAAATTCAGGCCCTACCACAACTACAACTGGAAACTTAGCTTCAAGCGCAATCGGACTTCCTTCGTTGCAAACAATACAAGCTGTATTAATGTTGCGATTATTACTTTGGCGTAAGCCGCCCAAAACATAAGGAGTTGTGCCAGAAGCTGCGATTCCAATTACGAAATCGTTTTCATTGATATTATAATTTTCTAAATCTTTCCAAGCTTGATTTTCATCGTCTTCGGCATTTTCAACCGCTTGACGAATCGCAGCGTCGCCACCCGCAATGAGTCCGTTGACCAGATCCGCAGGAACGCCAAAAGTTGGAGGACACTCAGAAGCATCTACAACGCCCAATCTTCCCGAAGTTCCGGCACCAATATAAAATAAGCGGCCACCTTTCTTCAGACATTCTACAGCTTGGGTAACAAGTTTCTCGATTGCCGAAATTTGCTTTTGAACAGAAAGTGCAACAGTTTGATCTTCTTTATTTATATTAGAAAGCAACTCTGCAATACTGGAATTTTCTAGTGAGTCAAAATTACTGCTTGATTCTGTTGTCTTAATAAAAGCCATAAGGTGAATATTTTAAACTATTTTCTAATGCGAATGCGCTTCTCCAAATCCTAGAAAATACGCCAGAATTATTCCCAATATAATCATCGAAAGTTTGGCGAAATTAAATTTATGCCCTTCTGATGACTCAAAGATAATTGTAGATGAAATATGGAACAGAATTCCTATTACCACTGCCGTTATCTGTGTATAGTAATCGTGCAATATCGGAAGAAATTTCGATACAGCAGTCCCCAGCGGCGTCATCATCGCGAAGAACATCATAAACAGAAAAATAATATGTTTTTTTAAATTTGCATTGATAAAAAACAAAGTCAATATAATGGCAATCGGCAAATGATGTATCGCAATACCCAAAGCCAAATGTTCATGATGACTCACAGGAAATCCTTCAAGAAATGCGTGTATGCACAAACTTATAAACAGCAACCACGGCATTTTAGTCATTGATTGACTACCGTGGACATGGCCGTGTTCTGCTCCTTTTGAGAAGAATTCTAATATAATTTGGAACAAAATTCCCATCATAATAAAAATCCCCACGTTGCTATCGTGTGCATCATAAACCTCAGGTAAAAGATGCATTACAGTAAGAGAAAGCAAAAACGAACCACTAAAAGCTAGTAGCAATTTGATATTTGTTTTATTCTGCGGTTTTAAAAATAAGGCGATGCCATATCCTAAGAGAACAGAAAGTAACGGTAATAAATAATTCATCTATTTAAAGATCATAATTAAACGTTCAGACTCTTTTTTGCTAAATTTATGAAGTTTATAATCTCCAAATATGTCTAGTAAATCAATATCAAGATCTTGCATCATTGTTTCAAATTTCTGCAAAGTTAAAGCTTGAACACGCTCGGTAAAATGATATTTTTTTCCTTTGTCTTCAAAATCTATTTCTTTCAGAATAAATTCGCCGTCGTAGATTCTTTTGATTTCAAAAGTTATTCCGTCAACAACTTTAGTTTCTTCGGCAACTAGATTTTCTATAACATAGTCGGCATTCATAAAGTCAATTACACCAAAACCATATTCGGTCAATCCATCTCGAATTGATTCTAAAGTCTTCACATTATCTGAATCGCATTCAAAATAACCAAAGCTGGTAAAAAGATTAAAAATTGCATCAAACTTTTTTTCAAATGGCTTTCGCATATCATGAACCTTGAAATGAAGTTTGTTATTTTCTGATTCAGAAGCTTCGGCGATACTTTTTTCAGATAAATCGTAGCCTACAACATCATATCCTATTTCGTTAAGATAGATCGCGTGACGTCCTTTACCGCAAGCGAGGTCAAGGATTGTTGCATCTTCGGGCAGATTTAGATACTGCGTAATAGTATCCATAAAAAAATGCGCTTCGGTATCGTCGCGATCTTTATAAAGTATATGATAATAAGGAGTGTCAAACCACGATTCAAACCAGTTATTGTCTATTTCTGATTTGTTTTCTACGTCGTTATTGGAGGAATCTTGCATTATTCTATTAGGATGAATTCTTAACCTACAAATTTAATGTATTTTTGCACCCAATAGCTTACTTTACTATGGAAAATAATTTTAAAATGATTGCCAAAACCTTTTTTGGTTTTGAAGAAATATTAGCAAAAGAACTT
>JBBSRP010000233.1:0-4487 GCA_038242935.1 Flavobacteriales bacterium | reverse complement strand
ATTATACCTTATACAATTGAGCATACTAATTTCAAGAGATTTGAAATTGGCACCAAGATAAATTTGGAATTTGATGTGATTGGGAAGTATGTGGCTAGGCTACAACAATATAAGAGATAATTAGGTAGTTGCTCCTTTTCTTCTGTTGTAGACCACGTATAGTCCATATATAAGCGCGACGATCACCATCAAAATTATATGATCAGCAACTGGGAGATCTGGAGGTCCCGGGGGGCCAGGTGCTGCTTGAGGCGCTGGTGGATCGGGAATCGCATACACATTAACCCCAAAAAAAATAAGTAGGTATATTAACTTCATGGAGTATTCTTTTGACGTGTAAAAGTAGATAAAATTTCAATAGTTGCGCAAACATTATAATTTATTATGATTTAATCTGCACTTAGACGACAATGAGTAATAAAATACAGACTAATTGCAGATGTTCATAGGAATTTTCATAAGACAGTTTTTTAAATTACTATTGAGGAAAAGATATCCGTTCTAAGGAATCTTCGGATATTTATTTAAATACTTACTCTTTTTCTATTTTCGAGAAAACATCGTGCCATGAAAATTAGATTTTACTCTTGCAAAATAGCAGTCGATATTAGTAGTTAATAATTATTTCCACAAAGGTTCATTTTACCAATTTTTCTTCATACCCAACGCATTTGAGTCAACATTTGGATATTTCACCAGAAGGTCATTTAACTTCGATGAAAAATCATTTTTGGGTATTATGGTGTTTAGTATATATCGCATCAAACACATATGGACATAAATTTGGCTAAACTCATTTTGCTTCGGAACATTTACCACTTCGACAATCCAAGCATTTGGTGGCTTTGACAATAACTTTACAGTACCTGGTAGATTTCTATTCCACAATCTTGAATGATGAGCACAGAAATTGCGAATTTGCGCTATCGACTGCAACCAGCTAGGAAGAAATGTATGATTTACCGCACCAAAATCCCTTGCAATTTGGTCTTTCGATTTCACGCTACTTTTTAAATTACCATAAAGCTTAGACAAAGCTCCAAAGCTAGTCTGTTCCAATGATTTCCAAGAAGGCGGAAACCTACCATCATCAGAATGCTTCTTATTGTGATTTTTTATTGAAGTATCTTTCGTTCTATTTATCTCTTCTTCAAGATTGGAAAGAGTTTTTACTAGTGCTTTACTGTCAGTAAATAATTCGAAATTCTGAAACCACCAAGGGTCAAATTCGTGGGATAAATAGTAGATTAACTTAGTGCGCAGGCTAATCTCAATCTTTTCTATAACACCGAATAGTAACAACCTTAGCTCAGCGTCAAAGTTGTAAAGAGCTATAACATCTTCAAATTTGCTGTTTGGTTTGAAAACATGATTTTCTTTATCTGACTGCATCACATACCAATACTCGCCTAGCCTATAATAGCTAATATTTATTAGATATTTTTCAGCAATTAGTGGACGTTTGATTTCTAAACCACGTCGTTGCAACTGTTCTACTTGTTCGGTAAGTGTAAATGGTCTTTTATCAAACATGGATTAAAATTTATGTTTGCTATTAGAAATAAAAAAAGGTATAAAAGCAAAAGACACACCCTGGGACGCTGTTCAAGTGGGTAGCGTGGTGTGTACTGTTACTGCAAAAGTACCTCTTTTAGATTCCGTACACAATTATGTATGAAACTTTATTTAAAAACCACAAAAAAAGCCTCTACATTACTGTAAAGGCTTGATTTTGAAAGTGGTCCCACCTGGGCTCGAACCAGGGACCACCTGATTATGAGTCAGGTGCTCTAACCAGCTGAGCTATAGGACCGGTTATTTTGAGGTTGCAATATTATGACTTTTTTTAATTGTCACAAAGCTTTTGCAACGATATTTTTGATCAAAACGCTATTTTATTTCCTGACATAATTCTATCAAAACTCCATTTGTAGATTTTGGATGTAAGAAAGCTACAAGTTTATTGTCAGCTCCTTTTTTTGGAACTTCGTTGAGTACTATAAAACCCTCTCCTTTAAGACGTTCAATTTCAGCGACTATATCTTCAACATCAAAGGCAATATGATGAATTCCCTCACCTTTTTTGGCAATGAATTTTGCAATCGGACTGTCTTCATTTGTGGCTTCGAGAAGTTCAATCTTGTTTGGGCCATTCATAAAGAAAGAAGTATTAACCCCTTCACTCGCAACTTCTTCTGTTTTGTACGGTGCTGCTCCAAAGAGTTTAGTAAATAAATCGTTCGACTCTTCAAGGTTTTTTACGGCAATTCCGATATGTTCAATTTTTCTCATAGTTCAATATATAAAGAACAAATATACATATTGACTTTTTGAACGCCTGCAAACTTCTTAGATCTTTAAGCTAAATAAATGTATAGCCATATTAAGATTCTAGCAGACTGTATACAAAAAATCGTATTTTTGCATTATGGAAACGAATAGACAGAAAAAAATAGCCGGAGTAATTCAAAAAGATCTTGTTGATATTTTGCAAGGTGAGATACGTAAAAATGGCGTATCGAATCTTGTGATTTCAGTATCAAAAGTATTTGTAACAAGCGATCTTTCGTTTGCAACTGTACACCTTAGCATTTTTCCACCAGAGAAATCAGCTGAAACTTTGGCGGCAATTAAAACAAATACACCACTTATCAAGCACGATTTATCGCAACGCGTAAAACTGCAGTTGAGACGTGTACCAAATCTTACCTTCAAGATTGACGATTCACTGGATTATATTGAGAAGATTGACAATGCTCTAAATAGCAAAGTAAATCCTATCGACAACCGAGATCTTTTGGAAAAACGCAAAAAATCATAAATTGAATTTTCCGTTCTACATCGCCCGTCGGTATTTATTGAGCAGCAGTAAAAACAATGCGATCAATATTATTACAGGCATTGCTTCTGTGGGAATTATCGTAGGAACACTTTCGCTTTTTGTGGTTCTTTCGGTTTTTAGCGGACTCAAAGATTTCAGTCTTTCTTTCAGTAATGATTTCGATCCAGATTTAAAAGTCAGCACTTCTGTTGGAAAATCTTTCAAAATTGATGCTTCTCAAGCCGAGAAAATCAAGAAAATTATGGGCATTGCGGCGACTTCACAAGTTGTAGAAGAGCGTGTTCTTTTTATGTATGACAATAAGGAGCACGTTGCCTATCTCAAAGGCGTGGATTCTACTTTCCAAAATGTCAACGACGTCAATAAATCACTTTTTACAGGACAATGGCTTGAACCCGATACCTATCAGGCGGTTATTGGATACACTATTTCGCAGAAACTCTCTTTGGGAATTTTTGATAACTACAATCCGCTAGAAGTTTTTGTGCCAAAGGCTGGAAAAGGAACTATCGACAATCCTGATGATGCTTTTGTCAAAGAAAACCTTTTGCCTGCTGGAATTTACGACATTAATGATGACATTAATGGCAAATATGTTTTTGCAGATTTAGGTCTTGTTCAGGAATTATTGCAGTATAAAAAGAATGAAGTTACTGGTCTTGAAGTCAAATTAAAATCGGCAAAAGATGAAGAAACTGTTACTTCTGAACTTTCAAAAATTTTTGGATCAGGAATTATTATTAAGAATAGAGCGGCTCAAAATGATGCATTGTACAAAATGCTGAATACCGAAAATCTTGCGGTTTACCTCATCTTTACACTCGTCTTGATTGTCGCACTTTTCAACCTTATCGGTGCATTGATTATGATGATTTTGGACAAAAAGCAAAATCTTCACACTCTCTTAAATCTAGGTGCCGAAATTAAAAATCTTCGAATGATTTTCCTATTTCAAGGCTCACTTTTGTGCATTGCAGGCGGATTAATTGGACTTGCGCTAGGTGCAATAATTGTATTGCTGCAGCAAAAATTCGAATTAATTATGATCACTTCCACCCTCGCCTATCCCGTGGTTTTTTCGTTAGAAAATATGCTAATCGTTTTCGCAACCATCATCGTTCTTGGCTTTGTGGCGTCACTTATCGCGTCTTCGAGAGTTAGCAAACGTCTTTTAGAACAGTAAAATAATGATTTTTTGGCTTTCGCCGAAAGAAAAAAAGGCAGACATCTTTTAAGCAGATTCTCTTTTAAAATTACGCATTATATGCTTCGAAGAAATTTAAAATAGGACAATACGATTTGAACTTTTCCGAAGTCATCAGTCTATCGGTTTTCAAAATTAAATAAAATTCAACATTTTGGTAGTTTTGGCTCTCGCCGAAAGAAAAAAGGAAGGCAAATCTTAAGCGTTTACTTTTTAAAACTCGAATAATATCCTTTGCTTAAATTAATATTTCGTTCGTCTAATCCTTTATATATGCCATTTTTGGAAATTGCTTATAATTTTAAATGTATATCCGTTTTTAGTCATACTCCTGTGATGCTTGCTATCACTAGCCTGTCGAATAATTTGTCTCCAAAATACCTTCTATTTAATTTATATACAAACTCATCGAGGTAAAGTTGTAGATTTTTACGCTTTATT
>JBBSRP010000232.1:0-4523 GCA_038242935.1 Flavobacteriales bacterium | reverse complement strand
TCGAAGCATATACAGGTCTCACAGGTTATTGGATTCCAATTACTGCTTTTGTTGTCGGTACATTATTGGCGCCAAAATTTCACGTAGTTAAAACACAAGAAGGCGAAAAATTGTATATGAAATGGCTTTTTGCCAAAGGAATTAAGGAAATAAAATAAGAATTAGGATTTGGGCGTTCCCTTCGGGCAGGCTGTCCACTATATCTTTTTTCCTGGCCAAAAAAGGCCAGAAAAAAGGATGCCGTTCCCATCCTTAACGCAAACTGGCGGTAACAACAACTTTCTTCTGAAATTGATGTTACCGCCAATTGTATGTCAACCATCAACTTTATTACCCAATTTATAACACATTTAGAAATAAAATCACGCTTACACAATGTTGTAGTCAAACTTTTATTATTTTTTTACCTACTAATGTTGCATTAAGCTATAAAAATGTGATTTGTAAATAATGTATGTGGCGCACTTACAAGATTAATGTCAAATTTTAAAGAAGGTTCAACTCTTGAACTCGCATTGTGAATTCTGAATGAAATTTGCCATCCTTCATTCAATGATACTAACAAAGTTGTTAAAGAATTATCTTGGTAAACAATTTCTATTAATCTTGTTGGTAGTTTTAGCTTGGGAATCTTCGCTTTTGGTTTTAAATTTTCGAATGATAAATTTAAAGTGCCTTGTAAATTATAAGCCTGAATTTCTACTTTTTTATTCCCTTTAATCACTTTGTAAAAATCTTCATTCCCTAATAAATATTGAACAAGATTTTCGGCAACAATATTTGGATTTTCTCCATCGAGTCTTAATAATTCTTTACGAAAAGCATTCAGAATCGGCACATATACAATTTCGTGCATATTATCTATAGAAGTCCATTTCGCGGATCTATCTTGTGTTCTTAGATTTGACAACATATCAAAAATTGGTTTAATTTCACTAAAGTATTGCTGTGAACACGGAACTCCCAACCACTTCTCACCAAAATCAATATTAAATGATAATCGAGAGTGTTTAACAGCTCTATGATTGTTTTTCGCTGAAATCCCAATTTCCCATTCTTGCGAAGAACGAATTACCAGCACATCACGTACGTCACCACTTTGACCTGCTTTATCACTTACGATTTCAAGAACTAAAACATCCTCTAGACTAATTCCATTCGATAATCGCGGTTCAATATCAATCAAAAAATTAATTGCCGCACTCGCACTAATTCTGAAAATATCCTGCTCATCTTCGATAAAGCTATCAAAACAACCTTTAGCGTTAGTGTAAGGATTGTTTTTATTTATTGCAACACTTGTAATGTTTTTTAAGCGCTCATTAAATTCTAAAAGTAGAGCATATTCAAACGCTTTACCATTTACTGTCTGGTTTGCCATACTTTATATTGATGTATTTTCTAATTCCAATTCTTTAATATTGGTATTTATAAGTTCTATTTGATTGTTTTCAAGTTGAGATTTTATGCACAATGCCATATGTTTTGCAAGGTTGACTGGAACAGCATTACCAATCATTTTATAACCTGCAGATATGTGTTCATAGTGAAATTCAAACGTGTCTGCAAACGTTTGTATTCGTGCGCATTCACGAACACTTAATCTTCTATATAATTCTTCTTTACCTCTCACAAATTCACGAATGTTTTGTTCGATAAATTGCATTTTTGGCGCTTGCGGATGTAATGGTGCGTGCCTTCCACCTGCTTGGATAGTAAATGATTGCTCATCCCAAGTTCTTACTCGGTTTCTTGACATAAACATTGACGAAAAGCCACCAATCATATATTCGTGATTTGATATTTTACAGTTTTCCTTGTTCGTTTTGTTATTTTCTTTAGCTGGAACAACGCTGTCTTTTAAGTCCGAAATGGCTTGTTCAAGGGTAATTTTTTCTTTTACTGCTATCGGAAATTGAAATTTAAAGTTCAAGTCTTTACGAATGCCGACAAAAAACACTCTTTTTCGGTCTTGCGGGACGTCAAAGTCAGCAGCATTCAACATTTGGAATGATAATTCATATCCAGTCCCTGCGTTTTTAAATAATTCCTTAATGTTGTTCAAAGCTTCATTATGTCTATCTAGCAACATTCCACTTACATTTTCGGCAAGAAAGAATTTAGGTTGTTTTGCTTCCAGTATTCTAATAAAATCAAAAAATAATTGGCCACGTTTATCATTTATCCCACGTAGAGAACCTGCTTCGCTCCAACTTTGGCAAGGTGGTCCACCAATAATTCCATCACATTCTGGGACTTCATTTGATTGTATTTCTACAATACTTCGTTTGTCTAAAGTTGTTTTAGGATGGTTTTTTTCGTAGGTCTCCCATATTTCTTTGTCATATTCATTTGCCCAAATTACATCGAATCCCGCTTTCTGAAATCCTAAATCAAGTCCGCCTGCTCCTGCAAAAAATGATACTATTTTCATATTGTTTTTTCTTTTTGGAGGTTATTGTTCAATTCTCTACGATATTCAGCTTTTTCTTCAGCAACTTTTAAGAGTTGCTTAGTGCAGTTCATTTCGTATAATTTTTTGCCAAGTTGGTCAGTTAAATATTCTTCTTTTAACTTCTTAAGGCTTAACTGAAAGATTGTCGCCAATTTCGGTAGTCTTTTCTCGTCAAAATCTCGAATCCCATTTTCTATTTTACTCAAATTGGCTGAGTCTAAATTGAGTTTGGCAGCAAGTTGAGTCAAAGTCAATTCTTTTTCGGTTCTCAAAAGTCGGATATATTCTCCAAATGTTGCCTTCATAAGACTTGTCATTTTTTGACAAATGTAATACATTTTTATTAATATCCTAATTGTATGATAGAGAAATTTTAGAGAACTAAAATACTTCTTTATATAAATAGTGCTTAAAACTCAGATTAGTTTCAATTGAAAATGTAATTAAAATTTACGCATCCAACAGCAAAGGCTTCGTTGGGCTTGAAAAGCCAACGCCCGAGCTTTTGCGAACTGGCGAAGCAATGAAGCCTTTGTTGAACAGCCTGTCCCGATTATTATCGGGAGAACAGCTTGAGATTCCATACCTATGGAAATGTCGTAAAAGAGTTGTGAGAATATCGAGAGGATAGTAGTCCTCTTTTTTTATGTAGTAATGTAGTCGGTGATTTTTGAGTGCTTCCCTTCACTTTGGAGCAGAACTACGCTTCGCACTGCAACTCCGCAGTTTTTAAAGCTTTTTACCAGCTCCAAAATCTGAAACAAATGCTTATTGGTTTTTTAAAACAGCAATTTATTATTCGGTAAATAGGCTATATTTACTTCAAAATTAAGTTTGAGTAGTAACTTGGGAGGTCTTTATACGAACTGACTTTAACGGTAATTATTTCACAAAATCAAAACAATTTTAATTACATGAACAGTAAAAAAATTTATAACGAAGATGGTCAAGGGTTTACAAGAATGTTTTCACAAGATAAAGTTGAAAAAGTAAATCCAATCGAGTACTATAAAACATTTGAAGTTGAAAAAAGAGCGATAGTCTTGCGAGATTTATTATATGCTAAAAGTTCTTTACTCACTTCACAACTAGATTATGATTTCTTCATTAAAAAAGCAGAAGAAACTTTAGTCGGTTTTTTTGAAGGTTTTGAGAAAGCTGAAGTTCATCAAAATTTTCTAGAATTACTACAAACAACTAGAAAGAAAGATCAAGTCCGTTTATTAAAAGGAATGGCAATAAGTCCAGATCAACTAATATCTTTTATTTTTAAATCTTATAGTGAATATGGATTCTTATACAGTAAATATCTTTTTGAAAATTTACCTCGTGGTTTTGAGGAAAAGAAATTTCCAACATTATTTCATATTAAGGAAGACGGCACAATAAAAAAAGTTGGTGAAACAGACTTAAGCGACGGTGAATTGAAAAGAATAATTGAACAACGCACTGTGATTGTTTCCCATTTTTTTGAATTAGATGATCTTTGGCACTGCTTTTTTGTGACTTACAATAGTTTATCTGGCAAAGAAAATCACAAAGATGGTCAACCACATTTTCATTATATGTCAAGTGGCTTCGGTATTTCTAAAGAAGATTTTATCGAAAGTATGAGAACAGGGAATTATAGAGCGACATGTGTGCATTTTGATTTATTAGATTACAAGCAAGAGTAGTAATAACTACCACTAACAGAAAAGAATGATTCTTTTGGCTTGAAATGCCAACACACGATCTTTTGCGAGCTAGCAAAGCAATGAAGCCTTTGTTGCGCAGCCTGTCTCCGTTTTTATCGGGAGAACGGGTTGAGATTCCATCTCGATGCAGTTGTAGTAAGAGAGTTACAGCCTCGATAGCATCGGGATCAAGAGGATTAGTAATCCTCTTTTTTTATGGAGTAAATTGATCGATGGGTTTTTGAGTGTTTCCCTTTACTTGGAGCAGAACTACGCATTGCGGTACAACTCCGCATTTTTTAAAGCTTTTTACCAACTCCTAAAATTTGAAACAAATGTTAGTCGACTTTTTAAAACCGCGATTTATTATTCGGTAAATAGGCTATATTTAC
>JBBSRP010000231.1:0-4537 GCA_038242935.1 Flavobacteriales bacterium | reverse complement strand
TCAGCTCTTGGTAGATTTTCTAATTGTCTTTCGATTGCTGCCACCACTTTCGCTGCCAAAGAATTATCATTTGTGAGCAAAACCACCTGACTATCCGCTCCGTGCTCGGCTTGACTAAGTAAATCCGCTGCGACAAAATCTGCATCAGCATTGCGATCCGCGATTACCAAAACTTCACTTGGTCCAGCCGGTAAATCAATCGCAACACTACTTTGCTGAACTAGTTCTTTGGCTTTCATCACGTACTGATTTCCAGGTCCAAATATCTTATTTACTTTCTTAATGCTCTCTGTTCCAAAAGCCATTGCGGCAATTGCTTGCGCACCTCCGATCTTGTAAATTTCAGTTATTCCAAGAAAAGATGCGGTGTACAATATTGCTGAGTTAACTTTCCCATTTTTATCCGGTGGCGTGCACAAAACGATTCTACCACAGCCAGCTAATTTTGCAGGAATTCCAAGCATCAATATTGTCGAAAATAAGGGAGCTGTTCCACCAGGAATGTACAATCCAACATTTTCGATGGCGACATTTTCTCGCCAGCAGAGAACTCCAGGCATTGTTTCAACCTTTTGTTCAGAAGATTTTTGCGAGCTGTGAAACTTTTTAATATTATCTGCAGCAATAGAAATCGCTTCTTTCAGGTCTGTTGAAACCTCGCTTTTTGCACTTTCAATTTCTGCAGCACTAACTTTTAAATCATCTAAAGAAACGTCATCAAATTGCAGAGAAAAATCCCGCAGTGCTTGGTCGCCATTTTCTTGAACCTTCTTTATAATTTCTTGAACTTTATTTCCTAAATCTTCTGATTTGAAACTTGGGCGCTGGCTTAAAGCTTCCCAATCTTTTGTTGCTGGATTTATATATGTTTTCATAAGTGACTTAAATTAGAGAATCAATTTTTCTATTGGAACAACTAATATTCCTTCGGCGCCTGCTGCTTTTAGCTCCTCGATAACATCCCAAAATTTATCTTCGGAAATCACAGAGTGCAAACTGCTCCAGCCTTCCATTGCCAATGGCAGAATAGTTGGACTATTCATTCCTGGTAGAATCTTGATGATTTTTCCTAAGTTTTTATTGGGAGCGTTCAGCAAAATGTATTTGCTCTCCTTTGCTTTTTGGACAGCACTAATTCGGAATAAAAGCTTGTCTAAAATTTGTTGCTTCTCGACCTCTAACTTTTCAGAAGCAACCAAAACAGCCTGACTGCTTAGTACTTTTTCAACTTCCTTTAATCCATTCGAAAATAATGTACTTCCGCTGCTCACGATATCACAAATCCCGTCGGCGAGTCCGATTCCCGTTGCTATTTCGACACTTCCAGAGATGAATTCGATTGTAGCTTCGATGTTATTCTCTCGGAAATAATCTTCTAAAATATTTGGATACGAAGTCGCAACTTTTTTCCCGTTGAAGTAGGACAGATCGGTATATTCAACATCTTTGGCAACCGCTAAACTCAATCTGCAAGATGAAAATCCTAATTTCAGAATCACATCAAGATTCTTACGGCTTTCTATAAAAACATTCTCTCCGATAATTCCTATGTCGGCGACTTTCTGCTCGACGTATTGTGGAATATCGTCATCTCTAAGAAATAATATTTCTACTGGAAAATTTGTTGATTCTGTTAATAATTTACCACCACCATTTGGAAGTTTGATGTTACATTCTTGGATAAGACGTAGAGAGTTTTCGCTTAAGCGACCACTTTTTTGAATTGCAACTTTTAATTTACTCATTATTATTTTGTTGAATGCTTGAGTAAATCGGTGCGCGGAAAATAGCAGAAAAGAAAAATCCCGTTTGATTTACTCAAACGGGATTCGATTGTATAGTTAACTATATATCACGATCACCTCGCTTGAGTGCAAGAATGATGGTGATGATGTACTTGATTGAACATAGTTGTTATTTTGAATCGTCAAAAGTAGAAATAAATTTACTACAAATTCCAATTTAAGTTTTCTTTGTGATTAACATTGCCAATTAATAAAGATTATTGAATTTTGTTATTAAGATATGGTCTTTTGCTTGCCTTTCAAATTTTCTCATTGTGATTTGGGCGAGACCTTTCGCCAGAATGAACTCGTTAAAGTCACATTTTATTTTGGCTCAGGTCGGGCTATTCGTTCCCAATCTTTCTTGTTGCTTTTGCTCCGCAAAGCCACAAGAAAGGATTTTCACTGCTATCCCTCTCGCAAAAACTTCGTTGAATCAGATATTTTTGTCTATATAGTTAGTATTCCCAAAATTCTCTACGTTGCAGGAAATCCCCCTATGGTCGGCAGTATTATAGCTCGCCACTATAACAACATCTGTACAAATTCACTTCAAAACCATTTTGCACTATTTTAAAAAGAGAAGTGAGAATATTTCTGCGGACTTGTACAACGTAAAAAATAGCAGTTTAACACGAATTTTAGAGATGTAAATGTCAAATTTTTCCTCGCCACACTACAAGAATTATATGCGTAATATGTGTTGCTCCCCAACAATATTCCTTGATCCTGAGAATATACAAGTATTTTATAGTATAGAATTCTAATAATTTAAAAACGAAAGTATTGCGTTGCTTTAGCTTCGGATAAAGATGTAGCGGAGAAGTCCCATAGGGACGATGTTATTGTAGCCCGCTGCTTTAGCTGCGGGTAAACAAGAATTCGAATATGCAGAAAGTCCCATAGGGACGATGTTATAAAGACGCATTAATGACTCAAAAAGATGTTTATATTTTTTTTAATGTTACCTAAGCCATTGCTCACAAACAGACTCTATTCAAAATATATATTGCGAGTTTTATTGCATGCTTTATAATATTTAATCAAACATCTATCGTTTTATATTGGCCGTCCCGATGGGGACTTATTTTTCTCATTCATTTCTTTAACCCGCAGTCGAAACTGCGGGCTACAATAAATTCGTCCCGATGGGACTGAACAATTATTTCATAGTATAAATATACTAATTCACGAATTCCGGATTAGAGCTTTCTCAAAAACGTCCAATCTCGCATTTAAAAATTAACCTATCCAATACTTGAAGTGGTTTCTTTCTTTGATGATACATGGAAGTAAAGACAAAGCATGCCTTGGATACTGTACTAAAAAAGTGTGTAATGTAAAAAATTTGTAATTTTAAATTACGACAAATAAACTTACAGACTTATGAACTTTACACAAGAACAAATTTCAGAATTATTGTTGACTATAGCAAATTCTGAAAACGCTACAAATGAATTATTGCAAATGACTTTAAATGCTTTTATGAAAAGCGAACAGCATCTGCATCAACAAGAAAATCCAGATGTTTATGCCAATGGATATCGAGCGCGAAAAGCAAGAGGTTTTGGCAAAGAAATGGTATTGAAAGTTCCTAGAACTCGCGATGGTGGTTTTTATCCAGTGTTGCTAAATGTTCTTCGAGATGAAGATGAAGAGCATCGAAAACTTATTTTTAGTTTATATCGCAGAGGCCTAACCACAGAACAAGTTAGCGATGTCTATGAAGATATTTATGGAAAAAATTACAGCAAACAGCAGATTAGTTATTTGATGAAGGACAGCCGCGATGACGTCTCAATTTGGTTAGGTCGCAAGTTGGATCCTCATTATTTAGTACTTTATATTGACGCTACTTTTGTTCATACACGAAGAGATAAATCAGTTAGCAAAGAAGGATATTACACTATTTTAGGAATCAAGGAAGATGGTTCAAGAGAAGTGTTAAGCATTGTGAATCACCCAAATGAGGGCGTAACATTGTGGCAAATGGAATTGGAATCGCTAAAAGAAAGAGGAGTTGAAAGCGTGGGATTGATAGCATCAGATGGCTTAATAGGAATAGAAAATGCTATTGCTGCATCTTTCCCAAGCGCAAAACATCAACTTTGCGTAGTACATATGAAACGCAATATCTTAGCGGTTTTTCCTAGAACAAAAAGGCTTGAAATAGGCAAAGAGCTTAAGGAAGGATTTGCGATAGACACCAAAACAGTTACTGCAGTAGAAGCATTTAAAAATTTATGTAACTTTGTGGAGAAGTACCAAAAAAGCTATCCTAGCTTGAAATCATTTTCAAACGAACTAAGTACAGCCTATTTTACCTACTTAGATTACCCAGTATCCATTCAGCGAATGATTTACTCAACAAACTGGATCGAACGATTAAACAGGGATTATAAACGCGTTTTAAAGATGAGAGGGGCTATGCCAAGTGCAGATTCAGTTCTATTTTTAATGGGAGCTGTGGCAATGGAAAAAGAATATAAATCCTATAATTATCCAGTATCAGCATTTAGGGATGTAACAGAATTAAGAAGGATACTCACAAAAAATGTTGAAAATTAGTTCCGCTACGCTTCATTAAATTTCCACATTTTTTGTGAGTGAAATAACACTAATACTAATAACTTTTACACACTTTTTAATACACTACCCAAAATGATTATTACGAGATCTCCCACATAACTGCATCCCTTTACCACTATTTTTTATAAAAATAGACTTAAAACAAAAAAGCCTAATCTTGCGAT
>JBBSRP010000230.1:0-4619 GCA_038242935.1 Flavobacteriales bacterium | reverse complement strand
GGAAAACTTATTAAACAAATCAGTCCTAGTGGCGAGGGATGGAATGGAACTTTCAACGGAAAGCTACTTCCTTCATCAGACTACTGGTTTACAGTGTTCTATTTAGAAAACGGAACAAATAAAGAATTTAAAGCCCATTTCTCATTAAAACGATAAGTGATTTGAATCCATAAAAACTAAAGCAGGCTGTAACAAGCCTGCTTTTTTTATGTTTAATTTTGAGAATAGGAGAATAGGAGAATAGAGAATAGGAGAATAGAGAATAGGAGAATAGGGAATAGAGAATAGAGAATAGGGAATAGGGAATAGGAGAAAAGGAGAAAAGATGAATAGGAGAAATGGTGAATAAAGAATAGGAAAAGAGAAGAATGGGAGAATAGTTGGAGAATCAACTTTACTATTTTAAAGATGAATTGTTTTTTAATTTGTGTAATTGCAATTCAAAGTCCTATTGATCTTTGCTTTGTTTAAGAGAAGGATTTATACTAGAAGCAACGCGGAAACTGTTTAGATTCTTTGTAACCGTATTTGTTGTAATTGACGGAGATTTGCGAGAGGGATAGTAGTGGAAATCCTTTGTTGTGGCTTTGCGGAGCAAAAGCTACAACAAAGATTGGGAACGGATAGCCGGACCTGAGCCAAACGAAAACATTCAATTTAACCGAAAACGTTCTGGCGAAGGACTCGCCCAAATAAAAATAAAACTGGTCACAAAAAAAAGGTTGCCAATTGACAACCTTTTTATTTATAGAAATAAATGCTAAGAATTATAGTGCATTGTAGGTATTAATTGCTGCTTTCAATATTTCAACAGAGCGAAGTAAATCCTCTTGTTTTAACACATAAGCGATGCGAACTTCCTTCATTCCCAATCCTTTTGTCGAGTAGAATCCTGCCGCTGGCGCAACCATCACAGTCTCTCCATCGAGATCATAATCTTCAAGTAACCACTGGGCAAACGTCTCAGCGTTGTCAATAGGGAGTTCGGCGATGCAATAAAAAGCACCTTTAGGACTGCTTACTTTTACACCTTCAATATTTTTTAGAGCATTAATCAAGATATCTCTTCTCTGACGGTACTCAGAAATTACTTCATCAAAATAAGATTGAGGAGTATCTAACGCTGCTTCACTTGCAATTTGTGCAAAAGTAGGTGGACTTAATCTAGCTTGTGCAAACTTCATTGCAGTCGCCATTAGCTCTTTATTTTTTGAAACAATGCAGCCGATTCTAGCACCACACATACTGTATCTCTTAGAAACTGAATCGATCATAATTGCATTTTCTTCAAGACCTGGAATACTCATCACAGAATAATGAACATCGCCATCATAGGTGAATTCTCTATAAACTTCGTCCGCGATCAAAAACAAATCATGTTTTTTTACGATTTCTGCTAGCTGTAAAATCTCTTCTTTAGAATATAAATATCCTGTTGGATTTCCAGGATTACAGATCAAAATAGCTTTTGTCTTAGGTGTAATCAGTTTTTCAAATTCAGCAATAGGAGGCAAAGCAAAACCATCGTCAATAGTTGAAACTACTGGTACAACTTTTACTCCCGACTCAGTTGAAAAACCGTTATAATTAGCGTAGAAAGGCTCTGGAATAATAATCTCATCATCAACATCCATCGTACTTCCCATGGCGAAAAGAAGTGCTTCTGAACCTCCAGTGGTGATGATTATATCTGATGCACTTACAGGAATGTTTTGATTGCGATAAGATGCGGCTAGTTTTGTTCTGTAGCTTTCAAAACCTGCTGAATGGCTGTACTCAAGTACTTCCATATCCACATTTTTTACAGCATCCATTGCAACATCTGGCGTCTTAATATCAGGTTGACCAATGTTTAAATGATATACTTTATTTCCTTTTTTCTTAGCAATATCGGCGTACGGAACCAATTTTCTAATTGGTGATTCGGGCATTTGACTACCCTTTTGAGAAACTTTAGGCATGATAATTAATTTTGATATGCAAATTTGCACTATTTTTTAGACTTTTTCGATAGTTTAACGTATCAAATTTAATGGAATTGACTCTCAATTTTCTTACTTTTAAGTAATTCTTTATTATGAAAACGCGTCTCTTACTTATTATACTTACTATTTCTCTAAGCCTTCATGCTCAAGAAGGTTTTGTTATGGACGAAAGTAAAAGTAAAGTCGTCGTTCCATTTCAGCTTATTAGTAATTTGATTTTTGTGGATGTGAATGTAAACGGAGTTGATCTTACTTTTTTGCTGGACACAGGAGTGGCTGAAACTGTTTTGTTTAGTCTTGATGAAAGTCAGACGGTGATTTTTGATGATGTAGAGAAGATTCAATTGAAAGGTATGGGAAGTAAAGCGCCAATTGATGCGTTGCTGGCGAAAAATAATAGATTAAAAACACCTCACTTTTCAGATGAGGATCATGATATTTTGATTGTACTAAATCAAGAAGTAAATTTTTCGCCCAATGTTGGTATTCCTGTGAATGGAATTTTGGGTTTTGATTTTTTTCGAAATTATCCCGTAGAAATTGACTATCTGAGAAAACGAATTATAATTAGGAAGCTAGGACGTAAAACGATTCGAAGAATGAATAAGTTTGAAAGATTTCCAATCGAAATTATTAAAGACAAGCCATATTTAAGTATTTTGGTAAAAAGTGGAGCAACAGAAACTCTTGCAAAAGTTCTTGTAGACAATGGCAATAGTGATGCTTTGTGGTTGTTTGCGAATAGAACTGAGGCCATTAAAATTCCAGAGAAAAGTATTGCTGATTTTTTAGGTAGAGGATTTAGTGGGGATATTTACGGTGAGAAGGCGAGAATTGAATCTATGAAAATTGGAAAATTCGAGCTCAGCAATATTATAACGTCATTTCCAGATTCTATTTCTACTCAAAATATTAATACAACAATTGATAGATTGGGATCGATCGGAGGAGAGGTGCTGAGAAGATTCGATCAGATTTTTGATTATAAAAATAAGTTGCTTTATTTAAAACCAAATAAAAATTTTGATCAAGAGTTTCTTTACGACAAAAGTGGAATTGAGTTGCAACATGACGCAATGGAGTGGGTGGAGGAGCGAATACAAGTTAACACTCAATATAAAGGAGAAGTTTTTGACGGGGCAGGAGAGAAAATAACCAACAGTTTTGCTTACAAATTTGGTTTAAAACCTGTTTATATTGTGTTCAATGTTAGAGCAGCTAGCGCGGCTGCAGAGGCAGGACTAAAAGAAAATGATAAGATAATAAGTGTCAATGGAAAGACTGCTCACAAATTGTCGCTAGATCAGATTACCAAACTTCTTCGTGGTCCTGATGACAAACTTATAAAAATGGAAGTTTTGAGAAATGACAGAATTATTTTAATATCATTCCGACTACGAACGGTGTTATAAAAAAAAATGCCTTTCAATTTGAAAGGCATTTTGATTATTTTATTTTTATTTGCTCATCATGGTTTTTTTCTTCTCCATAACGTTAGTTTCTGTTTTAACTACTACTTCTCCTTTAATCTTCAAAGGAACTCGTCCACCTTCGTAGTTAACTGCATTAGATTCTACAGTAATTGTTTTTCGGATTGGTCCTGGCGCCATATTATATTTCACATCAATTTTCCCTGTTTTCCCAGGCATAATCGGAGCATCAGGTTTAGAAGGGACTGTGCATCCGCAAGTAGATTGAACATTTGTAATAATTAATGGTGCATTTCCAGTATTTGTAAATTCAAATGATCTCACACCGTTGTCAGAATCTTTAGATACTTTTCCGTAGTCGATCGTGTTGTCGCTGTCTTTAAATTCAATTTTAGCTCCTGATTGGGCAAAAGTTACAGAACTAAAAGCAATTGCCGCGATAAGTAAAAATTTTTTCATTTTTGTTGTTTTTATAATTGTAGGTAAAATTCAAATTTAATTGACTTTTGCAATAAATACAAATATATCGTTCTTATTTTTGTATACTGCACTATTTAATTAATTTTGTATCTGCAATAAGTAGACCAATCTTTTTTGGTAACCATAATACACAAGCACAAATGAACATTCCCGCACAATTCGATGCAAAAAATATCGAAGACAAATGGTATTCTTACTGGATGGAAAATAATTATTTCCATTCTGAACCTGATCATAGAACGCCCTATACAATCGTAATTCCGCCACCAAATGTGACTGGTGTGCTCCACATGGGGCACATGTTGAATAATACTATTCAGGATGTTTTGATAAGACGTGCCAGACTCAAAGGTTTTAATGCCTGCTGGGTTCCGGGAACGGATCACGCCTCGATTGCTACAGAAGCAAAGGTAGTAGCGAAATTAAAAGAACAGGGCATCGATAAAAATGACCTTACCCGGCAGGAGTTCTTGAAACACGCGTGGGAATGGACAGATAAATATGGTGGTGTCATACTTGAGCAACTCAAAAAATTGGGTGCTTCTTGTGACTGGGAGCGAACTAAGTTTACAATGGATCCAGATATGTCTGCGGCGGTTATAGAGTCGTGGGTTGATTTATATAATAAAGGTTTAATATATCGCGGCTACCGGATGGTGAACGGGGTTCCAGAGGGCCGAAATAACCTTTAGGACGCAGAAGTAAAATTTTTAGAGCAACAAGG
>JBBSRP010000229.1:0-4625 GCA_038242935.1 Flavobacteriales bacterium | reverse complement strand
TCTCTGTGGCTTTTTAGTGGTTTCAATTTACGATCTCTGGTTTTTATCGGTTAATTTTAAAGTCAAGGCATAGCACAGCCCGTCCGCATTTGCAGAATAATTTTTAGTTGCTCCCATTCAATTTTCTATCTTTTAGTAAGACACGCCAATTCTCGGGTGGCCCACGATCATTGAATAATAGTATCGTATGTAATCTTCCCTTTTTACAAACAGGACAACGGCGGTGCAAAAGCGGCTGTATTGTACTGACAGGTTCCATCTTTACTGTAGCCAGTTCGCCTTGTAGTTTTGGCAATTTCTCCTTTTTCCAACTGCTGCTCAAAATACCATAATGACGTATCCTGGTAAATCCCTTGGGTAGAATATGCAGGGCAAAACGTCTGATAAACTCAGAACTCGATACCGTTAAATTGCATTATAATATTTTATTAAACTGAATTTAAAATAGAAATCATATATACTCCCAAACTAATCAATATTTCATTAATCCTATTGACAGCCGCCTTGATTTTAAATGGAATTTTTTCTGTTTATGACCTTCCTTTTTTGGTTTTTAAAATTTCTAGCAAAACATTGTAAATTGGACTAATTAAAATTATGAAATCCAATATAATCATTGTTTTACAAATCAAGTCTTTCTAGATTGCTATTGGGATTGACTCTATAAGCCTGCAGTCTTAATTCACTTCTCGGTCAATAAGGATTGATAATCCCAAAACTTACTTTTTCTTTACTGACTTACTTAAAGGATTTTCATATTTTTACAGAATTCTAACCATTCTTTAATGAAGCCGTTTTTACTTCTCTTTTTTAGCGTTTTCCTGTCAGTATCTTCTTTTTCTCAGTCAAAAGAAAAGTTGTCTCAATTATCTTTCGAAACTATTTTGGATAGTATTCAGAAATATCAATTTTCTGATATTGAAAAGGCGTTAGATGCTTGCGAAGCCTATACCTTAAAAGGAAAAAGAGAAAATGATAAAGAAAAGGAATGGTTGGGAATGCAATCCTCAATTCTTGTGAATGCTAATTTCAGAAAGTATAAAACAGCAAACATAGAAGCCGAAGAAGGATTAGAATTTGCCAGAAAAAGTAAACTGCCAAAGATAGAGATGCAGGCTCTTTTACTTCTTGGCGACTTGCAGGGCATTATAACAACTATAGAACAGCAGCTTTTCTACTATAATGCATTATTGGAATTGGCTGAAGAGCTAGAGGAAGATTCCTATCGTGAATTCGCTCTCTCGCGGATAGCGCGTGTACACGACATTAGTGGAGATTCTGATAAAGCAATGAACATTTATAAAAAATCGTTGATCTATTTTCAGCATAAACCCTTAGATACCACATTTACACTAAAAGATAAAAATAGCAATCTCGTCCTACTGTATAGCAGTGTGGCAATGTCGCATCTGAAGTTGGAACAGATCGACTCCGCAAAATTATACAATTCCAAAATCAAGGAAATTCAGTATAAAGAATTGGACAGTTGCTTTGGAGCTTATTCATATATGTTGGACGGTGAGATCGCTTATATGGAAAATAAATTTGAAGAGGCTAAAAGAAATTATGAAAAAGGGTATTCCATTTGTCCAAGCGATTATGATTTAATGCACCTAAATAAAGCGTATGCGCTAGGGAAGATTGAGGTAGGGGCAAAGAATTATAAACAGGGAATCGAAATTTTACAGGGAGCACTCGATGAATATAAAGTAACTGTTGATGAGGAAGGATTTATGCGGGATTATTACGAAAAGCTCGCAGAGGCTTATAAAAACACGGGCAACTTTGAGAAAGCCAGTTTTTATTTTGAAAAATATCTGGTTTCAAAAACTGAATTTACCAAACTAAAAGAAAATGCCAAAGAGAGTTTTCTTAAAAAGGAAAGAGCAACTTTTAAGAAGGACTTTGATGCCGTGGTTTTTGAAAAGGAAAAAAGTCAATCCAACCTAAATTATATACTTCTAAGCGCTTCAGTTATAATTTTAATTCTCCTCTTTCTATTGTTGAAATTCTTTCGACACAAAAGAGCAAACGAACTTAAATTCCAGGAACTTCTTGCCAAAATAGAAGCAGCACCAACTCCAGATGAAATAATAGATACAAAAGATGAAGTTTTGGAAGAAACAAACAGCAGCGATGTTTCCGAAGAAGTAAAAACACAAATTCTGGACGGTCTAAAGAAATTGGAGCAAAAGGAATATTTCCTAAAACAGGAATGTAATTCTTATAATGTTGCCAAAAAAATTGGAACAAATACTTCTTATTTATCCAAAGTAATCAACAGTC
This sequence comes from Flavobacteriales bacterium, assembly GCA_038242935.1. Taxonomy (GTDB): domain Bacteria; phylum Bacteroidota; class Bacteroidia; order Flavobacteriales; family Flavobacteriaceae; genus Flavobacterium. Next base: position 2,339 of record JBBSRP010000229.1, on the reverse strand, counting down.
ATTACGGTAAAAACTTCAACACCTATATCAACGACCTTCGTATCAATTATGCCATCGTCAGATTAAAGAACGACGTTATTTTTAGATCCTATTCCATCCAATCGATCGCCGAGGAAGTGGGTTATAAATCGGCAGACTCTTTCACCAAATACTTCAAAAAAGATACCGGTTTAAACCCTTCTTTCTACATTAAGGAAATCAAGAATATCGCCTAAAAACACCTTTCATACCCTAAATTTATAAAAATAGGGTTGGCGTTTTTACCTCTCTTCATAAAAGCTCATTTTAGCTGTTAGCCCTTTATTAGTAGGGAATAACAGCTTTTTTTTACTCCCCCAAATTCCTAAATCTCGGTTAGCTTCTCTTTTATAAGGATGTTTTGTGTTGTTTATTTGTTTCAGAAATCAACCATTAAAATAACTTAACATGAAAACATTTAAAGAATACACAGGAATCAAGAAATCGAGTCTCGGAATATGGGTAGCTGTAATTATAGGCCTCAATTTAGGATTCGGAAAAACGGAGCGGTCCAATAAGGAACTAAACGCTTCAATAGAGAAACGATTTTACAAAACTGCAATTGTGAAAGTGTTGTTTCCTTAGGTAAAGGCACCGGGATCTCGTATGATAAAGAACGCGGAATTGCTCTTTCAAAATTAGAATTCACCTTAAGATTCTGCGACTTTGAAACTTCCAAGGAAGTCGAAGCAAATCGATTGAACAATATTCTAAAAAGGAACGTTGAAAAATACAAAACCAAAAGTTTAATCACCTTCAACTTCGAATCGGAAGATCAAACTGAATCCGTAGATATTGGAATCAATACTTCGACTCCGCTCAGTAACCGATGATTTGCTGTAAGAATAAACCAGTTAATTATTAATCTTAAAAACCAACAACTATGAAAACTCAAAACAAAAAAAATCGCATCAGTAAAATTGTCTTAAAAGTGATCCTAGGATTTGCAGTAGGAATAACATTAGGATACGGTATCACCAAATTAGTCAAATCTGATAACCGACTGACCGCTTCCATTGAAAAGACTATTCAACAAAACTGTGATTGTGAATCTGTAGAAAAAAATATTTCTAGCCGAGGGATTCAGTTTAGTAAAGTAGATGCAATTTCATATCAGACGGCATCTTTCATTCTCAAAAATTGTAAGTATGAAATTTCTGCTAAAGAGGAAGCAAAAAGAATCAATCAGCATTTAAAAGCATCTGTTAACAGTTATGAAGCGATTGATCTAATTGAACTTTCTTTTAATTCCGAAGAGCATCTTGAGCTTGTAAAAATCAAGAATGGAACCATTTTATAACTTAATTAATCTAATCCAACTAAAACCTAAAATTATGAAAATCACTAAAAAACAAATAATAAATCAATCAATAGGATGGGCATTAATGGTCTATATGTTGGCCACCATTTATATTCATACTAAATATCACTAAAATGGAAACAAAAACCTCGAAAAGAATTGAACTTATAAAATTTGAGATCGGCATCTTATGTCCTCAAAAATTGTAAGTACGACAGTTCTGCAATTGAAGAAGCCAAAAGAATAAAAGAGCACTTAAAACCATCTGATGAGAATTATGCTTCAGCAGACATATTGGAACTAACATTTGATTCTAATGGAGAACATGAAACCGTAAAAATTAAGAACGGAATAATATTATAATCCCAATAAATAATTCAATCCAAACTAAAAATATATTATTATGAAAAAGTCAAAATCGTTATCGAAAACACAAGCAATTTTATGGTTCATATCTTTCGGTTTTATTGCATACATATTTGTAACCCAATATCTTCACCTTCAAAATCATTAAAAAATGGAAAGAAAAACCATGAAATATATTAAAGTTATAAAATTTGCTATTGGCATCTTAATAGGCGTAACAATCTATCTGTTTATCAAACTAATATTCTAAAATCAATCCATATGACAACACTTTTAAAATTTTCAATCGCAATAACATTGCTTTTCCTGGCCGGATCAATGAAGGCTCAGGAGCTCAACGGCTCCTATAGTGGCACTTTAGAAGTACAGGGAATGCAAATGGAACTTATTATCAACATTACACCAACCGAGGATGGTTATAGCGCAACTCTCGACATTCCCACCCAAGGAGCAAGCGGAATAGAACTCGATTCTGTAATTTTGCAGGATAATAATGTCACCATTTCTTCTGCCAAAATGCAACTCACCTTTACAGGTATAGTTTCTGGCGAAACTATTGAAGGAACCTATGAACAAATGGGACAAAAATTCCCCCTAACCTTGAAGAAAACAATAACAACCAAACCTGGAAATACCGCATTGCCATCAACCGATG
>JBBSRP010000228.1:0-4627 GCA_038242935.1 Flavobacteriales bacterium | reverse complement strand
TCTATAAATCACAAGAATATTACTGACTTGTATCCGCATAATTATAAACTCCAAGTGCAAGAATCTTCCCTGTAATACTTCATAATCTTACCAGAAAACTATTTTATATTATATGGTATGCACTTAGTCGGGGGGATACGAGCCTTTCTCCTTCTGATAAAAGATTATAGTAGATTTCGTTCTCATTTCAGAACTGAGACGCTGAATAAATGATGCAATTGTACTTCTTCTGATTTCTGAGCATATATTTTTATTACAATTACCGTTCGATGAAATTTATAAAATTTATTCTTTACGCTTTCTTCTTCTTTTACATATTTATTCGAACTCTGGTTTCCAATTTCGAACCTGATTTCGCAAAATCTGTGGAATATAATCGGACGACCTTTTTATTGTTATTAATAATCCCAGCCAAAATAATTATTCAAAAGGTCCTTTTTCCTGCGATTAAGAGGAAGTTATTTTCTAAGTAAAATAATTTTAAGCACAAGATGCAATCATGAAAGGATTTTTTTCAAATGGAAGAATGCTATTTAAGATTGATTTGTTAGTCTAAAGAATTGATCAATATTGCTCGGAAAAACTTTATTCGATCAAGACATTTTTTGAAGCTTTTGACTCCTCCTATTATAACAGCAGCATTTTTACGAAAATCATTCCTTAAATCCGACTGCGGTTAAGTTAATGAAATAATTTCCATACATTTCTCCTCGCTACGTCATTCAATTTAGAAATAGTTAAAGCATCATTAATTGTTGACTTTAAATTTCTCATTTAACGCTGAAAAGAAGTTTTAAACAAGGTTACCAAATGGCAGGGTTCCAATTTATTCCAATGCCTTAGCCTCGTTTAAAACCATGTAAATCGACGAAAACAATCACAACTACTAATCTCTATTCTATTTACTATCGTCATGCAAATCAACTTATTTTGACAAATCGATTTTACTATTGCTGCTCCTCATATAAGGTAAAGCAGAACGTGAATCAAGCGTGAAACTTCAATGTAAACAGAGAGAATCTGCGAAAAAATTTAATTGTTATTAGGCTAACATTTTTGAGATCTCGAACATACCTTGTTATAAAATTATTGCTGGATAATAAATAAAGAAATGAAGTCTCTCAAAATACTTAATTTATTAACAACAATGCAGTCAAATGCTTGCCGAAAACTAGGTTAATAGATCTTGATATCGCGCTGTTAGCTATACCATTAGTAACAAATGATAGGTGACTAATTCAAAAGGCCTAATAGAGTCTCTTTTGTACAAAAGTGCTGTGATTGTATATTACGCTACTGCTGCAGTAATAGACTATATCCAACATCTTGTTCATTAAAACACAACATAATAATCACCGGATTCGCAACTACGTTTCAGTAAAGTAGCGTAATAAAAAAGCCTCCTTTGCAAGGGAGGCTTTCTATAAAATAAAACAGATTGTTGATTAGAACTGAACTTTCTTAGTTACAACTCCATGATCTGTAGAAATCTGAATAAGAATAATTTGTTGTTGAGCTCTAAGGTCTGAGATACTAGTTGTAGTAGCATCAATATTAGTTTTACTATATATGTTACGACCTAGCATATCAAAGATTTCAACATTGTTGATTGTATATGATCCTGCATCGATTGTAAGAACACTGTTTTTGTTGATTACTGCAATAGCATTAGAATTTGCAACAACATCATCAACACCTAAAGCTGTTTTTTCGAAAACCACTTTGAAACGACTATCAAATATACCTACTGCAGAAGCAAAAGTATAAGATCCTTCTCTAAGGTTGGTTGTAGTATTTGTAAGCATATCCACTAAAATTGGATCAACGTTTTGCTCAAACATCCCAGTTACTTCATCAAGAGAAATCGTGTAGCTATTAGCTACTGATGTTTGAAATCTCAATGCAAATTCTGCACTGCTTTGAAACGGAAGTGCTCTACCTTGAATTACATACGATTTATTGTTGATAATTGAAGTCAATGCAATCTCACTATCTCCGATGTACTCACCATCGGATGCATCTAAATCATCAGACGCATTTGAAGTATAGGCAAGTAGCAATTGACCTCCAATATTCGCGCTTGCACCAGTAAGGTTTAAATATAATCTATGGATTTCTGCTGGTTCTTCTTCTACAACAGTGTCATCTTCATCGTCTCCTTCAGAAGTTTTAAGGAATACATTTCCAAAAGAATCTGCTCTCTTCGCTGCTCTATTAAACTTTACTGTCGCTCCAGTGGCAATCTTTGTTTTTACAAGAAATCCTTGCCCAACTTTAACCACACCGTCAGGTTTTGAATTAAAAATACTAAGAGCCGGATCTGTAGCAATTACACCTACACCTCCCGCATTGGTATAGGTTGAATAATATGAAGTTGTAGGATCTTCAGGTACATTATTATTACGTCTTCTCCAAAAATAAAGAGTCTCTTCTATCGAAGCTATATTTGTTGAAAATATACTTGACGCAACTAAATCACATGCATAAGGATTTCCTACCAAATTATAACCTGCATTTAATGGCACCTCCACTGTTGCGCCATCATGCATAACTCCTACAAATTTACCATCGTATCTACTTGGCAAAGCACCTGGTGCTGCGGGCACCCAGGTATTTGGAGCTCTTATTAAGTATCCCTTACCAATTTCAAAGTTTGTAGTAGCAACATTAGGAACTACAGTATAAGTATCTGTACTACTTGTGTATGTATAAAAACGATCTGCTGCTGTTGCAAGAGAAAAAGCTCTAAGTTTTTGATTCGCTACTGGAGATGACCACATGGTGTAATCCAATCTATATAATGGAAAACTAAGACGCTTAACCGTGATTGCTCCTGAATTAACCGCAGAAAAATTTCTTTGGTCAATATTACCGTTAGATTCCAAAACAAAATCTGCTGCTGTTGAGTTGTTTGTTATATTTCCGTTAATTCTAATAAAGGTTACTGGAGCAACGGTGAATTTTATTCCCGGCAATACGGTTAGCGAGTTTCCTAAAAGACTAGCACCAAATTGATGGATTCCAGTATTAAAATTTGCTTCAATGATTAAGTTTTTATTAGGAGTTGGTTGTGCCAACCATCCGTCAGTAGTCCATCTTGCGGTAGTGGCCTCTTCTCCAGTAGTGAATACGGTGGTAATAGGATCACTCCATTCAGTCCAATCGCCATCTCTTTTAGCGCGTACTCTGTATTGATATTCTGCCTCTGCCTCAAGACCAAAAAATAATTTTAAAAGGTTATTGCCGACATTTCCAGTCTGCAAAATAGTTCCAAAATTATCGTCTGATAATTGAACTTGATACTGATTTGCTCCAGCAGATGCTTCCCATCTTGCTACAAAACTTTCGTTAGTTACATTTGTTGCAGGAATCGCAACCGGTTCAACAAGAGTTGAAGTTAAGAATACAATTGCTGCAGACCAATCACTAGTTACAGCTGCTGCGCATTTAGTACTGACATACAGTGAATATTCTGTGTTTGGCACTAATGCTTCAAATAGGAAGAAAGTCTCTATTCTGTCAAATGATGCTATTAGTCCTGTGCTACCAGAGCCCGCAACACCTGATATACGTAATTCGCCTTTGTATCCAGTGGCATCGTTTACTACAGACCATTGTGCCCGCGCAGATACTTGTGTAATATTTGTTACGGTAATGTCACTTGGTGCAACGCATTGCGCCCATCCACTGACTACACTGATCATAAAAATCGCACAAAATATGCTGATTTTTTTTAATTGGGTAATTCTATTCATATTATTTTGATTTATTAAGTATTCGGTTACAAATATAACCTATATCTTTTTAAAAAAGATATAGGTTATAAAATTCCTTTGATTATTACTTATGACTTACTTTTTTATTTATCTTAAAACCTGAATCAGTTGTAATTTCTACAAGTAGAATTTGAGTTGCAACCGCCGAAAGGTTGATCGAAGTCTGCATATTGCTAATACCTTTGTTGGTAAATAATACACGTCCGCTTAAATCATAGATTCTTACAGCTTCAATAGTTTCTAGAGAAGACTTGATATTTACAGATCCGTTATCGGTATAAACTACCACGGAATTATTTAGAACGTCTGCATTAGGAAGTCCTAAAGCATCATCCACAATAACCGTATAGTCTTCAGTTTCTCCTGCTGAAACTTCTCCACAAGGCTCTAGGTCGTCCATGCTCGCTACAGCGGCAGTACGCACTCTTAATTTTGTAGCTCCATTAACTGCATTCATAGGAACATCAACCATTGCATTAATTCCTGATGACACATTGCTACCTGACAAAACCATTCCTAAGTCATACGATTCAGTCGCGTCAAAAACTCCATCTTGATTCCAGTCAATCCACGCTTTTGTATACAGAGGTACTGAATTTGTTGTAACAGATGCAGATAAAGTATATGAAAGTGTTTTTTGAATTGTAGTTTCTTGTTCTGAAAAATCTGAATAAGAAGGTGTACTATTTGTTGAAGAATTTATAGTATTAAAAATTACAGCAGTAATTCCAGTGTTGTTATTATTAGTAACAGTTGGATTACATGGGCAGTCTGGTCCCGCTACAAGCAATGCTCCAGGGTATACCATCACACCAAGATCATCACACATAATTCCTCTTCTATAATAAGTA
>JBBSRP010000227.1:0-4632 GCA_038242935.1 Flavobacteriales bacterium | reverse complement strand
TAAATCAAATTTAAAACTACATTCTAGAATGGCTGGAAATCACATCTTGGTCACAATATGCAATGGACGAGACAACGTTAAACAATATTCAAAATGAGTTATTAGACATGGGACATATTACAAAAAAAGGTACTTTTGCAGAAATCGTCAAAGCTTTATAGCTAGGGATTTAGACTAATGGAAAACAATACAATTACTTCTATTAATACAGTGAAAGAGCAACTACGAATTAAAAAGCCGTGGGACTCAATCATTATTTTTGTTTTAAATGTTTTGATTGCTATTCCCCTTTTCATCATAGTCCACCAAAACTTATTAGATCCTGAATGGCCCTTTAATTTTGACAGAGTTCTAATCTTTGTCGGAATTATTGCGGTAATTCAGTTGTTGTTACAGTTAATGCGTTCGATCATTATTATCTGTATTTTCTTTTATTTAATATTTCTTGTTTATGGAAGTATTTTTGGAAGCTATGGTTTTGGAGCTGTTTTTGAAGATTATCGCTCGATGATGTACAGTATGGCAGATGATCCATATCCACAAGATTTAATTATTTCCAAATTACTTCCTTTTCCTAATAAGTCTAAAGTTATAAATGCTATCAATTTTGAAAATCCTAGCGTTCGGAATTTTGCTATTATGGCAACTACAAAACGTTTTAGAAATGTAAAAGGTTTTAGGGAATATCGCCAAATCATTCAGTGTTTTGCTGTGTTTGAAGAAATCAATAGTCAGTGGAATTATGTCAACGATCCTAAAGGTCGTGAATATATCGCTAAAGCAAGCGAGACTGTGCGTTCACTTTCTGGAGATTGTGACGATCACGCAATTTTTATGGCAGCCTGTGTGCGTGCAATTGGCGGTACGCCAAGGCTAATTCATACAAAAGGTCATATCTATCCAGAAATTCTTATTGGAAATAAATCCGATCTTGAGGCCATAAATTATCTGATTAAGAAGGAACTTTTTGTTGAGCAAAGTAAAAATAAAGAAATTCATTACCATATAGATGAACGCGGTCAAATTTGGTTAAATCTTGATTATACTGCCAAATATCCTGGAGGTCCATTTATGTCCGAAGAGATTCTTGGAGCTTTGACCCTTCAATAATTACATCCACTTTATTGGAGACTTCTTTTTCTCTTTCAGATACTCATTTGCTTTTGTGAAATGCTTATTTCCAAACCATTTTCCTTGATTAGCACTCAGCGGAGAAGGATGTCCTGAAGTTAAAATTAGATGTTTTTCTTCATTTATAAATTTTGTCTTTTTCTGTGCAAAGCCACCCCAAAGCATAAAAACTACATTATCTTTTTCTACTGAAATTTGTTTTATTACTGCATCAGTAAATTTTTGCCACTGCAAATGTCTGTGACTATTTGCTTGATCTTTCTGAACACTCAGAGTCGCGTTTAATAGCAAAACTCCCTGCTTTGCCCAGTGCTCTAGATTTCCAGATGAGGGTAGAAAAATTGAATCCATATCAGAAATTAATTCTTTGTAGATATTACGCAGAGATGGTGGAATCTTTACCTTATCATTTACCGAAAAGCATAAACCGTGAGCTTCACCAGCGCCGTGGTAAGGATCTTGTCCTATGATCACCACTTCTAAATCTTTTGGAGCGCAATAATTAAAGGCATTAAAAATCTGCTCTTTCGGAGGATAACATTCTGTATTCTGATATTCTGTTGAAACTTCTTTCAATAGATTCTGAAAATAATCTTGAGAGATTTCTTCTTTTAAAAAATCGCGCCAGTCTTCAGAAAGATTTAATTGCATAATAGTTATTTTGAAGAACAAAGTTCGCAAAGTTTTTTTAGTATAATCACATTCCGCTGGTCAAAAATTACTTTGTAACTTTGTAAGCTAGTAATAAAGGAACTTAAAAAATAAAATGGTTAGTATTACCGAAAAAACTTTACAAGATTTGCAATTTCCAACGGTTTTAAATACCGTTTCAGAGTTGTGCAATACAGAATTAGGTGCTGAAAAAGCATTATTAATAAAACCATTTCACGATAAAGAATCATTGATGTCTTCGTTGTTAATGACATCAGAATATGTTTCATCGTTCATCAATAATAACGCACTACCAAATCACGGTTTTGAACAGTTATCAGCAGAATTAAAATTTCTCGCTATTGAAGATAGTTATTTGGATACACCCTCATTTAAAAAGATTTCAAACCTTTCTGAAACAGTAAATACGCTATTGCAGTTTTTTAGAAAATTTCACGACTATTATCCCGAGCTCAAAAAGTTTTCGGATAATGTGCCTCTTACTACCGAGCTTATAAGTGAGATTGGAAAAGTCGTAGACAAGTATGGAGAGATAAAAGACAACGCTTCGCCACAACTTGTAGAGCTGCGACGCGAGATGAATAGCGTGCGGGGAAAAGTGAATCAGAGTTTTGGAACTGCGCTTACACAATATAATTCACTTGGATATCTTGATGATATTAAAGAGAGCTTTGTTCAAAATAGGAGAGTTCTTGCGGTTTTGTCTATGTACAGACGTAAGGTGAAAGGCTCTATTTTGGGAAGTTCAAAGACTGGAAGTATCGCTTATATTGAACCCGAAGGGACTTTAAAATATTCGAGAGAGCTGGCCAATCTTGAATATGAAGAAGGCGAAGAAGTAAAAAGGATTTTAAAAAAGTTGTCTTCAGTTATTCGACCTCACGTTCCACTAATAAAGCAATATCAAGAATATTTGAGCGACGTCGATGTGCTTGCTGCAAAAGCAAAATACGCCCAAAAGATAAATGGAATTTTACCAGACATTACAGAGAATCGAGTTGTCAATTTCCGAGATGCCTACCACCCTATTTTATATTTGACAAATAAGGAGAAAAAAGAAATCACTTATCCTCAAAGTATCAGTTTTAGCGACGAAAAACGTATTATCGTAATCTCTGGCCCAAATGCTGGAGGGAAAACGATTTCACTAAAAACTGTTGGATTGCTTCAACTGATGCTGCACAGCGGAATGCTTATTCCTGTTCACGAAAGAAGTGAAACATTCTTGTTTGATAGAATTTTAACTGATATTGGAGATAATCAATCGATAGAAAATCATTTGAGTACTTATAGTTACCGACTTAAGAATATGAATTATTTTTTGAAGAAATGTAATAATAAAACATTATTCCTGATTGATGAATTTGGAACTGGATCTGATCCTGAACTTGGTGGTGCTCTTGCCGAAATTTTCTTGGAAGAATTTTACCATCGTGAAGCTTTTGGGATTATTACTACGCACTATTCAAATCTAAAGATGCTGGCTAACGAATTGCCCTATGCTATAAATGCCAATATGCTTTTTGACGAAAAGACATTGGAGCCAATGTATAAATTGATTTTGGGTCAAGCAGGAAGTTCTTTTACATTTGAAGTAGCTCAGAAAAACGGAATCCCGTTTGGATTGATAAACCGTGCTAAGAAAAAGATTGAAGGCGGAAAAGTCCGTTTTGACAAAACTATCGCGACGCTTCAAAAAGAACGTTCAAAACTAGAGAAAACCTCTCAAAACCTCAAAGAAGTTGAAAGCAAAGCTCGTGAAGAAGGTGCGAAGATGGAGACAACAAATGCCAAAATCAAACAGAAGCTAGAAAGTTATCAAGAGCTTTATGACGCCAATCAGAAGACTATATATATAGGACAGAAGATCGAAGATATTGCTGAGAAATATTTTAACAACAAAAGCAAAAAAGATTTGATTGGTGAATTTTTAAAACTTGTAGAAATAGAAAATTCCAAAAGAAAAATAGTAGCTCCTAAGGAGGTTAAGAAAAAACAAGCAGAGAAGAAAGAGATTGTCAAAGAAGTTGAGGTTAAGGTTGAAGAAATAAGAGAAGAGAAGAAAGAGAAGAAAATTAAAGCTGCACAGACTCCTGTTAAACCAAATCATATCTTGAAAGTTGGCGATCGCGTTCGTATGCTTGAAGGGAAAGCTGTAGGAAGTATTGATTCGATCGAAAAGAAGAAAGCTACAGTTAACTATGGTATATTCACATCCAAAGTAAATCTTGATCAACTTGAACTTGTAGAAGCAGTAAAAAAATAATGGAAATAGAAAAGCTGGCAAGTGGAAAAAAAGTCATATTATTTGACGGTGTATGCAATCTTTGCAATACTATGGTCAACTTTGTGATTCAACGTGACCAGAAAGATACTTTTAGATTTGTGGCTTTACAATCCAAAACTGGAGTAGCGATTTTAAAAAAAATTGGATTGTACGATAAAAATATTGATAGCATTGTTTTGTACGAACCTGGTGTTGCATATTTCTATAAAGCCAATGCAGCACTTGAGATTGCCAAAAGTTTAGGTGGAATTTATTCCGTTCTTGGTTACACTCTAAATATCCTTCCGAATTTTATTCTGAATTTTGGTTATGATATTGTTGCTAAAAACCGCTATAGATGGTTTGGAAAAGAAGATGTTTGTATGATTCCCACTGCTGAATTAAAGTCGAAGTTTCTGGAATAATCTTCTGAAAAACAGTTTTCAATTTTACTGAAAAACTTCAAAGAAGGCGGAGTCGTTTTTAGCCCTGATTACCTTCGGTCAGTTCGCTTCGCTCGGGTGGAGTGGAAAGCCTTTTGCAGGCAGAAGCCAATTTTTTGT
>JBBSRP010000226.1:0-4723 GCA_038242935.1 Flavobacteriales bacterium | reverse complement strand
TCGTTGTGCTAATCCACTTTGCTTCCAAGATTCAACTTGAGAGAGCATAAATTCTTTTTTGTCCATAACTAGATTTGTTTGAAACAAAAATAGTTGCTTAGGTTAATTTAGAAAAGATGTGGTTGGACGGGTGGATACAAAGGCTCCGCAAAATAAAATTGTACAACAACTAAAGTCCGATGATTAGTCGGACTTATATATAATACTAAGAGAAGTTCTTATTTAGAAACTTCTACAGTACGTGTTTTTTTGTATGTATAATATGCAAAAGCCACTCCGATAATTGCTAACCAAACAAGTTTACCATTAATTGGTGTTCCTGGTAATTCATCATCTCCTTCAAGATCTCCGCCGTCACTATCTGTTCCAGGTCCTCCTGGTTGTGCGAATGCGATGAAATCCAGTGATAAAAAGAATATCGTAAAGAAAGATGTAAGTAGTATTTTTTTCATAATAGTAGCGACTTTGAGTTTTATTTGGGACAAAGGTAATTATAATTTGTTTTTACACCGCATTAAACTGCAGTTTTGATGATCAGCAGCTTAATTACGACAAATAACATTTTGGAATAAATATGCGCTGAACTCTGCAAATATACAAATTTCCCATACATATTCTAATTTTTTAAATTTTTTGTGTGGATTAACATTTCAAGATGGTGCAAGAAGTCGGAATAATAGTTACTAGAAGCTTGTTGTTGTTGATGGTTGAGGTAAGTCAAAGGAAACTATAGATAATTATCGACATTCTATATCTACAGAAAGTATTAATTTGGAACGGTGTGTGTGTGTGTGTAGTAAGTATTAGCCTAAGTTTCTGGCGCTCGTTTATAACAAGTGCATGTTTTCTTAAAAGAGCGTTTCCGATGGCTATTCTTCCGCAAATTCTACCCGTAAACCTATGCTCCTGATCAAGGAAAGATTTCATATAAGGCTCATTCTCATCTCGGAAAAGTTAAAGTTTATCTGAAACCAATAAAGCACTTTGAAGATATAGAACATCGAAAAGTCTTTTTAGACATAAGTGTCTTTTAGCCCCGTTAGAAGCGACCCGAGCGTAGCGAAGTGGCGAAACAAATAGCTCCAAATTCAAAAAAAACAATATCCTCAAACTTATTTCTAATTAATAGTTCTCAATCCGTAATTGCCAATCCCCATTTCCCGTAAAAGTTCATCGGGGATAAATTTATTTCACTTTAGTCTCAAATAAAATCAGGTCAGGAAAAAGAACATCAACCTTATCCCCAATTCCCAATCACCAGTTTCCATTTCCCATATACTGTAATCTTAAAATTCCGATGTAAAGAACAATTTCACATTTGGATATTTACTTTGTGTCATTTGAATGGTAAAATCTGAGTCGGCAAGGAAAACCAATTGCCCGTACGTGTCTTTTGCCATATACTTCTGCTTGATTCTAAGAAACTCTTTGAACTCATCACTTTTAGGATCTGTCGGTTGTACCCAGCAAGCTTTGTGTACCGGGAAATTCTCGTAGCTACACTTCGCGCCATATTCGTGCTCCAATCTGTACTGAATAACCTCGTATTGAAGTGCGCCAACGGTACCAATAATCTTACGATTGTTAAGCTCTAAAGTAAATAACTGCGCAACGCCTTCGTCCATCAGCTGATCAATTCCTTTTTCGAGTTGTTTCGATTTCATAGGATCGGCATTGTTGATATACCTGAAATGCTCGGGTGAGAAACTCGGAATTCCTTTGAAACTCATCTGTTCGCCTTCAGTCAATGTATCGCCAATCTTGAAATTTCCTGTATCGTGCAATCCTACAATATCACCAGGATATGAAATATCTACAATTTCTTTTTTCTCTGCAAAAAATGCGTTGGGACTAGAGAATTTTAGATTCTTCTTTTGTCGTACGTGATAATAAGGTTTATTACGCTCAAATGTTCCTGAAACAATCTTGATAAAAGCCAGTCTGTCTCGGTGTTTAGGATCCATATTGGCGTGAATCTTAAATACAAATCCGGTCATTTTCTCTTCGTAAGGATCAACCAATCTTGTTTCACTTTCTTTAGGTCGAGGCGATGGTGCTATTGTAATAAAGCAATCTAATAATTCGCGAACTCCAAAATTATTAAGAGCCGAACCAAAGAATACTGGCTGCAACTCTCCATCAAGATATTCTTGTCTATTGAATTCTGGATAAACTTCATCAATCAATTCAAGCTCTTCTCTAAGTGTGGTAGCGGCTTTTTCTCCAACTAACTCGTCAAGTTCGGCGCTCTGAATATCTTCTAAAGCTACAGTTCCTTCGATATTTTTGCGGCTATCTCCACTAAAAAGGTTTACGTTCTTCTCCCAAAGATTGTAAATTCCCTTAAAGTCATAACCCATTCCGATAGGGAAACTCAAAGGAGTTACTCGAAGTCCAAGTTTTTGTTCAACTTCGTCCATCAAATCAAAAGCATCTTTACCTTCACGATCCAGTTTATTGATAAAAACAATGATCGGAATTTTACGCATTCGGCACACTTCTACCAATTTCTCTGTTTGCTCTTCGACACCTTTGGCAACGTCAATTACAACAATCACGCTGTCTACTGCGGTAAGGGTTCGGAAAGTATCTTCGGCAAAATCCTTGTGTCCGGGAGTGTCAAGAATATTGATTTTTTTGTCTTTGTAAATAAAAGCAAGTACCGATGTTGCTACAGAAATTCCACGCTGACGTTCGATTTCCATAAAGTCACTCGTTGCACCTTTTTTTATCTTATTGTTTTTTACAGCTCCTGCCTCTTGTATCGCTCCTCCAAAAAGTAGTAACTTCTCGGTAAGTGTTGTCTTTCCAGCATCGGGATGCGAAATAATTCCAAAAGTTCGGCGACTGTTGATTTCTTCTATAAAGCTCATAGGTGTTTTCTAAAATAGGATGCAAAAATACTACTTATTATCAAACTTATGGAAGTCAAATTTTAATTGCTTCGCATCTACTAATTGTACCCTATATATTAATGAGTCGACTTATTGTAAATTCTATTAGTAATCATGATTTTTTCAAGTGCAAAGTTCTATTCTGCCTTAGCATATTTCGGTAAAAAAATCAGGGAAAAATTATCAATGTTTTGTTAATAATTTTATGTTAATAGTAACTATCAAAGTTGTACAATGCAGGGTAATTGTTATTTTTGCGAACGGCAATTTTAATTTTGCCATATTTATAACCTAGAAGTTTTTATAATAATGAAATTAAGACAATTGTTATTTGGATTTTTGATCGCTGCCAACCTTACAGCAGTAGCACAAAACAAACCTAAGGAAGTACTATTCACAATTGATAACAAACCATTCTATTCTGACGAATTTTCCAGAGTATATAAGAAGAATTTGGATCTTGTGAAAGACGAATCTCAGAAAGATCTTAATAACTATTTGGATCTTTACACTATCTATAAAATGAAAATTTCCAAAGCAAACCAACTAGGATTGCAAGATGGAAAACAATATCAGGAAGAGCTTAAGAATTATAGAACTCAACTTGCCAAAAATTATACTGCTGATTCAAAAGTCACTCAAGAATTAGTAAATGAAGCTTACAAACGTATGCAGAAAGAAGTGAAAGCTTCGCATATATTGCTGTTAGTAAATGATGATGCGGCTCCGGCCGATACCTTGAAAGTTTACAAACGTGCAATGGAAGTTTATAATCTTGCGAATAAAGGGAAAGACTTTGGCGATCTTGCCGTGCAATACTCTGAAGATCCTTCGGCAAAGGAAAATAAAGGTAATCTTGGATATTTCACAGCTTTTAGAATGGTTTATCCGTTTGAATCGGCTGCATTTAATACTCCAAAAGGAAAAGTTTCAGTTCCAGTTCGTTCTCAATTTGGTTATCATATCATCAAAGTAGATGATATTCGTGACAATCGTGGTGAAGTTTCTGTAGCTCATATTATGACTGCTAAACCTTCTGATGGAAATGTCGAACTTTTAGCGAAAGCGAAAAATACAATTGACGAACTCTACAAAAAATTACAGCAAGGAGAAGATTTTGAAACGCTTGCAAAACAATTTTCAGAAGACAAAGCATCATCTACAAAAGGTGGATTACTTAATACATTCTCGGCTGGACAATTAAGTTCGGAGGTTTTTGAAGATATTTCATTCGGACTTAAGAATGAAGGAGATTATTCAAAACCATTTGAAACTGAATTTGGATTTCATATCGTAAAGCTTTACAAAAAGATTCCGATGAAGAGTTTTGAAGAAATGAAAGCAGAGATTGAAAATCGCATCAGCAAAGACGATCGTTCTAGATTAATTATAAAATCGATGAATGACCACCTAAGAACGAAATATCCGCTTAAGCGAAATGACAAATTATATGCATCAGTGAAAAAAGCGGTTACAAATAAAGTTTATGAAGCTGATTACAAACTTCCAGAAAACTTGAAGCCTTATGAAGGAACACTTTTTACAATAAAAGATAAAACTGTTACAGGAGTTGATTTTTTGAACTTCATAAAAGATGAGCAAAGGCGTGCAATGGAAATCAAGCCACTTGCAAAATTGGTTGATGTTCAGTACGAAGATTTTGTAAATAATCAACTTGCGGCATACAACGATTCTCAGTTAGAAACAGATTATCCTGAATTTGCTGCGATTATGAATGAGTACCGTGATGGTCTTCTTTTATTTGACTTAATGGAAAAAGAAATCTGGGAGAAATCTAAAACTGATACTATCGGTCTTGAGAAATTCTA
>JBBSRP010000225.1:0-4737 GCA_038242935.1 Flavobacteriales bacterium | reverse complement strand
TTATCGTGGCGTCGCAAATTTTGCCTTTTATATGGGCCGTCCCCACGGGACTTGGATGTCTAATCTATTTTAATAAACCCGCAGTTGAAACTGCGGGCTACAATAACGATCGTCCCAATGGGACTGAGCGAAAAACACAACGTCGACTTACTCCTTAATATGCATAACAGATAAATGTATTCAAAATCGTTTAAATTATCGTGGTGTCGCAAATTTTTCGTTTCATATGGGCCGTCCCCATGGGACTTGAACGTCTGATCTATTTTAATAAACCCGCAGTTGAAACTGCGGGCTACAATAAGGATCGTCCCGATGGGACTGAGCGAAAAACACAACGTCGACTTACTCCTTATATATAGGATAGAATAACGCATTATAAAACTTGAATACAATTGACAATGGAAATTGAAAATCATCAAAATAAAATCATACAGTGATGTTACATCAATAGGATTGGGCTAGCCCATACAACAAAATTGTGAAATGAAAACAATTTCAAAATTGAAAACATCAAATCAAAATCCCACAATCGCAATAAATCAATAGGATTGGACTTTAGCCCATTCGACAAAAATTGTCCGATCGACAAAATGTCCATTCAACAAAATTGTATTGTATGGAAAGATTTTCAAGGATTGAAAATCAGATTTTGATGTGCGTCGAGGTTTCAGCCCCGATAGAAACGGAAATCCCGACGTGGGGATTTGCCTTTTGGTAGCAGCGGCAGGAAAGAGCGACCAACGGAAGCTCCTTGCCTGCCACTGCTACGGCAAATGCCCACGACGGATTGTAGAGAATAGCGGGAATAGCTGCCAAAAAAAAACTGCCCAAAGTGAGCAGCTTAATAATTGTATGTGAAAATAAATTATGGAACGATAAATAAACCGGCAATTGCAAGAACTGCATCTTTACTTAGAGGCTCGTCATAAGCTTCGGTTGATGATGCGACACCATAAATTGGTCCTGTACCTAAAGTTGTAACATTTACGCCACCTTGGGTGACATTTTCTTCTCCATTATAAGTAGCCTGAGTTTGCACCGGCATTCCTGTACCGCGTTCATTACCTGTTATCCAACCTTTTAGTCCACGGATTCTACGAATTTCTGAGGCGTGACGGGCTTCAACAGAATGGATTTGAAGCGCGGCTGTCAAGTACTGTGAACCTTGCAAATTTGTGGCTTGTCCTTTGTATGCTCGAACTCCTGTATCTTCAAATGCTTGTGAAAGTGCCATTAATTGTGCATATGCAGCTGGATTTGCAGTATTAAATGGATCAAAAAGTCCGCCGGCTGTAAAGTCGAAAGTTGGTTTTGCTCCTGGTGTTACACCCGCAGCAGTTAATCCATTAAACAAATAATTAACGTGAGACTGTTCGTGCTGAGAGATTTTCATATATACTGACTCTACTGCAGAATCTGTAATTACGCCTGATTGTAATGCCAGGTCGTAGAATTCGTCTTCAAGATATTCTAGTGTGAGTGCAAATTGTAATGCTCCAACTGGGTCGCCAGCTGCGGCAGCTGTCGCTCCGTACGATTTTGTTGAAGCTGTTGCTAGACCAAAGGGCACTGCAGCTATAGCGAGTTTTTTTGAAAGAGAACCGAAAGTTCCAAAAACATCGCGTCGGGAGGAAGTTTGTGACATCATACTGTCATTTGTAAATTCCTCTAAAAATTTTAAAATATTCATATCGTTTATTTTTTAAGGTGAGTAGTTATTACGGCAAAAAGTTTGCTGTAAATTTGGTTGTAATAAATCCTGTTTCGCCAACTTCAGCTAAAATCTGTGAAGGATTTTTCGCTCTGTCTAATCCTGTTACAGGATCTACAACGTCGTCTCCTGCAAAATCTACAGAACCTGGATTAATAATTGATCGGATTGCTGCTGCGTGACGTGCTTCTACCGACACAATTTTACCTGCTATCACCAAATAATCGGGATTCGTAAGTAGTCTACCTGCTCCATTGTAAGCGGCAACTCCAGTATCTTCTAGAACTTTGGCAGTTGCAAGCACGGATGTTCTATCATTAAAGTTAAGTCCGCCATAATCAAATGCGAGAATTGGAAGTTTGGATCCTGTATTAGATCCTACTGCGGCAGAAATAGCAGCGCTGAAGAAATCACGGTGGTTTACTTCGTGGTAATACAAATCTTGCAGAACTTGTTTTTCCAAATCACTTGCAGATGACCAATAACTTCCATTAACAACTTTGGTATAGAAATCTGCTTCGAGTTGCTCCAATGCGTACGCATAATTAAGAACTCCTAAATCTCCTTTACCAAGATCGAATAGACCTTGATTGCCACCGTGGTCATCATCATCATCATCGCTACAAGCGAAGAGTAAGCCTGAACTTACAACGGCAAGTCCGCTCAGTTTGAGAAACTGTCGTCTGTTGTTTGAGAGCGGCTGTTGTGGCTGATGCACTTTTAAAACATTGCTTTTCATAATCGTAATTTTTAGGTTAAACAAAAAATAAATTCCCTTGGTTGATGGGAAGTGTGTATTAACAATTACGAACTATTTTAGGGATTGGATTTATAAAAGTGAAATTTTAATGAAATTACTTTACTTTTAATTTATAATTTGCCGACCATACTTAATGAATTCAGAATATTGAATCAAGGTTTTTATCTGTCAAAACTCTTAATTTAAAAGAAATTAGATATGCGATTAATAACATAAATTATAAGTTAAAAAAAGTGCCGCTCAATTTAATGAACGACACTTACCAAAAATAACCTACTATGAACTTGTTTATGTCTCTAGAGTTACGTCTTAAATTTTGATATTTTGAAAAGCCAAACATTTTCAGAATTCTTGCTGCTAAATTTACTTTGCTAGTACTAGTTGGCGCCGAATTAAGTCAAAAATAAACTTCTCTAGCTATTTACGAGAATTCATTAGAATTGGTTTTTTGCCGATTTCAATTTTAACCTTACCCGGCTTACGTTTTTTAAAAGCGGGTGTATTCATTTTAACATGCCAAAAAATGTTACTTTGCTTTTCTAATTTGTTAGAAAAGCTTTACTTTTTACCATAATTTCTTCAATATTGATGGCAGATGTGGCACTATCTTTTAATAACAATTGTATATTTGAAGTCAATTCCCTTTTTAAAAATTATTTTGCATAAAAAAATACTAACTCAAGATGAACTCGTCGTACTGTTGAAAAACAGGAATGAAGGCGGCTTTAATTATCTCTACGATAATTATTCAGCTGCACTTTACGGAGTTATTTTGCGTATAGTGATTTTTGATGATGATGCTGATGAAGTGTTGCAAGATGTTTTTGTGAAAATTTGGAATTCTTCTGCTCAATATGACGCCGCAAAAGGCACTCTGTACACTTGGATGCTAAACATTGCACGCAACTCAGCAATAGATAAGCTAAAATCCAAAAATTTCCAGAATAATCTTAAAAACCAAAGCATTCCGGATTTCGTAAATAACAATGTAAATCTCTCTGTAGATCAGCCCGATCATTTTAATGAAATTCAGAATGTTGTTAATAAAATGAAGGATGAGTATAAGGACATTATAAATAAATCTTATTTTGAAGGTTTTACACAACAAGAGATTTCAGATAAAATGAATATTCCGTTGGGCACAGTAAAAACGAGAACACGAGCAGCCTTTGTGGAGCTTAGAGAATTATTAAAGGAATTTAAATTAAAGTAGAATTGGATATTAATGCTTACATATCGTCCGGAATCATAGAGCAGTATGCCTTGGGTAACACAACCCAAGACGAAGCTTCTATTTTAGAATGTGTAATGAAACATAATTCTGAAGTAGAGAAAGCTATTATGGAAGCTCAGGAAACGCTGGGTGATCTTGCCATGGCGCAAAGTGTGGAGCCATCGATAGAATTAAAAGCTAAGATTGCAGGTAAGCTTGTTTTTAATGATGCCGATAATACTGTTGTTGACGATCAAAAAGTGATTCAGCTAGAAGAGCCAAGAATGGATGGTAAGAAGTTTAAGTCCAAAAGTCCTAATTTCTGGATAATTGCCGCTTCTCTGCTTCTTCTTATTAGTTTAGGTTGGAATATTTTGAATACTACTTCCAAAAATACAGAAATTGAGACTCTTGCTAATAATAATGAAGTGCTAAAAGGTCAAATTGAGGCAGTAGAGCAACAAAATAATTTACTTATTGATGCTGACAAAATCAAGCTGTTGGGTGTAGAAACACATCCTGAGCTTCTTGCTACGATTTTATATTCGGCAGAAAACCAAGTCTTCTTACAATTAGGCAATCTTCCGCAGGCACCTTCAGGCAAGGAATATCAACTTTGGGCAATCGTGGATGGCGCTCCCGTGGATTTAGGAATGTACGATCAAAGTTCAGATAAATTGCAGCAGATGAAAACTGTTCAAAACCCTCAAGCATTCGCTATTACCCTCGAAAATCAAGGTGGTAGTCCTACTCCAACGATGGAGCAAATGTACGTGATGGGAAAAGTGGGATAATTTTTCAAGCATAGATAAATCCAATATTCATTTCTTTTTTTTTATTTGGGCGAGCCCTTTCGCCAGAACTTTTTGCTTAAAATAGAAAATTTTATTTGGCTCAGGTCAGGCTCAATGCCATTAAGTTAAGAGATTATCATATTGCATCTCTCTGATTTTTAGTAACTTTTGGTTTGTTTCTATTTTGATATTTTTTTCGATTTCGAGCTTCGTTTCGGCCATTTCTAATAGGTATAGTATTTTTAAGGAATAGTGCTGT
>JBBSRP010000224.1:0-4765 GCA_038242935.1 Flavobacteriales bacterium | reverse complement strand
ATACCTATAAGAAATGGCCGAAACGAAGCTCGAAATCGAAAAAAATATCAAAATAGAAACAAACCAAAAGTTACTAAAAATCAGAGAGATGCAATATGATAATCTCTTAACTTAATGGCATTGAGCCTGACCTGAGCCAAAATAAAATTTGAAACAGTACCGTAAACACTCTGGCGAAGGGCTCGCCCAAATGATCAAAGCCAAAAATATCTTTTCAAAGCCAATCGCTTTGATAGCGACCGCAATAATTAAAGTGCAGATGTGTGTAGAACTTATACATACTCGGGCGATTTTACCCAAAAATTACATCTTCAAAAAAAATTTTAATTATTCGTATCTCTGACTATCAAAGGGTTTATTGATTATGATGCTAAATATTTTCTTCTGGCATAATTTTTCCAATAGACTAAACAACAATCAAAAAAACTAATTACAATTACAAAAATTTAATATTATGAAAAAGTTCATCCTACCAGTTACCATTTTAATCGCTTCTTTAACTTTTGCTCCAACAGCTAATGCTCAGACGCAAGATGATGCGGCAAAAACTACTCAGGAGCAGGAAGCTACTTACAAAGAAATACAAGTTAGCGAAGTTCCTTCAGTAATTACTGATGCGCTAAAAAAAGCATATCCTACAGCAATTTTGCACAAAGCATCTATAGGGACAGCAAAAGATTACCAACTTGAGGTGGAAGTTGAAGGGCAAAGAGGATTATTATTTGCTGATGCAAATGGTAATTGGCTAAATAAATAAAAGAGTTTAAAAATAAATAATTTTGGGTAAGTTATTTTGAAATCGGGGGAACTGTCTATGGCAGTTCCTCCTTTTTTTAGCGATAATTTGTGAGGAGAAAATCATAAATAACTCTAATTTAGCAAAAACTCAAAATGCTGAAATGAACAGAATATTAATTATTGATGATGATGTAGCTTTTTGTAAAATGCTATCCTCGTTTCTTGCCCGTAATAATTATGATGTACAAACAGCATATTCTGCGCAATCAGCCAAGGAAGTGGCTGCCGACCAAAAAACTTTCGACCTTTTTATTACCGATCTGCGTTTGCCAGATGATGATGGAATAGACTTAATGGTGACTTTACTCAAGCTCTATCCTGCAACTCCAGTAATTCTTATGACTGGATATTCTGATGTGACAACCGCGGTAAAAGCGCTCAAAAATGGTGCTTCTGATTATATTACAAAACCTCTCAACCCTGAAGAAGTTTTAATTGTCGTTTCTAATATTATAAATGACAAATCCGTTCCGGAACCAAAAAAAGAAAAAGCAAAACCTCAAATTAAAAAATCTGATTCAGAATATGTTTTAGGAGTATCTGAGACTTCAAGACAACTAGCTGAGCATATTGATCTCGTTGGGCCAACCGATATTTCGGTCCTTATAATTGGCGAAAGCGGAACTGGAAAAGAGGTGATTGCAGCCAATATTCACAAAAAAAGTCCTAGAAGTAACAACGCATTTGTCGCTGTAGATTGCGGAACTATTCCAAAAGATTTGGCTGCAAGTGAATTTTTTGGACATCAAAAAGGATCTTTTACAGGAGCTGTTAACGACAAAATCGGATATTTTGAAGCCGCAAATGGTGGAACTATTTTTCTTGACGAAATAGGAAATCTATCTTATGAAAATCAAGTTCAATTATTACGTGCTCTGCAGGAGCGAAAAATCAAACCGGTTGGAAGCAATAAAGAAATAGCTGTAGACATTCGAGTAATTTGTGCCACAAACGAAGATTTGCGAGCAGCAGTTAAGAACGGAACTTTTCGCGAAGATTTGTACCACAGAATTAATGAATTTTCTATTTCTTCTCCCGCTTTGCGCGAAAGAGGTGCAGACTTAATGCTGTTTGCCGAATTTTTTCTGCAGAAATCAAACGAGCAACTTAATAGAGAAGTCGTTGGATTTTCGTCTGAAACCATAGCAGTTTTTCAGAGATATAAATGGCCTGGAAATCTTCGTGAAATGCAAAACGTAATCAAACGCGCGACTTTGTTAAGTAAAGGTGATTATATAGAAGCATCTGTATTGCCACAAGAATTGTTTGATGTTGATGTTTCAAATTCAGATGAGTTGCTGTCGATTAGTGACAACGAAAGAGCTGCGCTGATCAATGCTCTCGAAATGACAAACAACAATAAATCGGAAGCGGCAAAACTTCTTCAGATTAACAGAAAGACACTCTACAATAAAATCAAGAAATACGATCTTGATTATTAATGCTACCTTCTATTTCATTTAGTAATTTCGAAATTTCAATTTTTAGAAACGTGAAATCTTGTGAATTATCAGATATTTGACTTGGACTTTTCTCATATTCTGATAATTGATTGGCAATTTTGGTCGCTCGCAATTGTCTAAGCATTGGCTGCATCTGATGGGAAATGGTAGAGATTGTGCTTTCGTCTTGATCATCAAAAGCTTTTTGAAGTAGTTCTAAATTCGATCTACTTTTCTCAATAAATATCTCCAAAATCTCAACTAATTTATTTTCGTCCGAAGCAGTAAAAGCTCGAAGGTCGTTTAAGTAGAACGATTTATTGTCTATTGTTTCGGAAGTTGATTCAAGTTGATTTTGCTCCGCTTGAAATAATTCCGAAATGCAGTTTAGAAGTGCGCTTGGAGTATAAGGTTTCTTTACAATTTGAGTAAATCCTGCATTGTAATATTCAGAATCGGCTAGATCTGTTCTTCCTGTTAGAGCGATTGTCGGTTGCTCTGAAAAATTGTTATCAGAATCGGTGTGAATCAATTTCAACAGTTTGAAACCATCAATCATCGGCATCTGAATATCAGTAATTATAAAATCGAAATCGTTATTTTTTGCAGCTTGCAAAGCCAATAAAGGATTACTAAAACTCAGCACTTTTATTCCAGCGTTTTGCAAAACTTCTTTTGTCAGCGAAAGTAAGCCTTCGTCATCATCGACGACAATTGCTGTTAAGCTAAGACTAGAAAGAGGAACTAAATCGTCATTTTTTTCTGTCTGTGTACTTTTTATTAAAGGAAGAATCAGCACAAACGTACTTCCGCTGCCAACCACACTTTCAAGCTGCAGGTTTCCACCCAGAAGTTCAGCCATCTTTTTGGAGATAGTTAATCCAAGACCGCTTCCGCCATATTTCTTGACTACGCTATCATCTGCTTGTCGGAATTCTTCAAAAATAATTTGCTGTTTGCTAAGATCGATTCCGATTCCAGTATCTATAACTTTTATAGTGAAGGTTTTTAGAAATTCATTTGCGACTGCTTCAATTTTGATACTTCCCTCGCTCGTAAATTTGTAGGCATTACCAATTAGGTTTGTTAGAATCTGTCGTAATCTGAATGAATCTCCAACGATTAATCCATCAAGACTTTTATCTATCGAAATCTGAAGCTCGATTGGTTTTGAGCTATAAATTGCCTGTACATTATTGGCAACTTCTTCTATATATTTTCTGAGTGAATAAGGCAGCGCTTCAATCGAAATCTTGCCAGCTTCAATTTGTGTGAGATCCAGTAAATCCTGAACTAATTTGGAAATATATTCGGATGATCCTTTAATATTTACAGTGTAATTGAGTTGTTTTTTTGAAAGTTCAGAACTGCTGAGCAATTCGGTATACCCAAGTATTGTGTTTAGTGGCGTTTTTAAATCGTGACTAACGGTAGCAATCAATTGCTCCCGATTTTTTAGTAGCTTTTCGGTCGCAAGATTTGCCGATTCCAACTGCTTCTTATAGGATTGCGATCGTGAAAAATCATTTAAAATTAAAACCAAAAACGAAATCGTCAATACAAACCCTACCAAGGCGGCATAGGCTACGATCTGATTGGTTTTTTGAAGACTTTTCTCTCTATTTTCGGTGTTGATTGTAATGTTCTGAACTAGTTCTTTTTCCAGTACATTGACAATTCGTCGCAGTTTTTCTGAGATTAGAATTTCATTATCCAGAAGTTTTTGTTCCTGTACGGCGAGAGATTCTTTTTTGCTTGCTGTGGCAACTACAACATCTTTCAATGCTTTTTTAGAAACTGTAAGCATAGAATCCAGCGCTTGCTGACTCAGAGTATTTGTGCTATCATTCGGGACATTGCTATTGATATACTCAACATATTTTTCCCAGACTCTTCGTTGATTAGTTTGTAGCTTGGATGGATTTTTAAAGAGATCTTCCAACGCAAGTTTGCGAAGTCGACCTTCCATCGTGGCTATTTTTTGCAGTGCAACTTTGATAGCCTGATCATCCGATCCTTTGGATTTAATGAGTTTTAATTGTCGAATATTCTCGGTTTTCTGGCTCAGAAGTATTTTGACGCTGTCCAGTAAAACTTTTTGATAGTCGTTATTTGCTAAAATTTTTAACGAATCAATTTCATTTTTAAGCGTATCGATCTGTTTTGTATAATTTTTAAATTCTATATCCGAATCAGACTGCATTGTACTTCGCACAAAACTTTCGGCTTTGTACATATTCGATAACAGTTGACTCACTTTTAGAATCTTCTGATTTTCAACAGTAATCTTATTCTCGTTTTTTGTAAAAAGAGTATTTTCCGAATACAGAAACCACGCCACAACACCTACAAGAGCTGCTAGAGCAATATAACTCAGCAGAAGTTTTAGGGGAATATAACTTTTTTTCGCACTCATTTTTCAAAGATATAAGATTTCAAAAATCGGCAGCTTTATAATTTGTTAAATGCCAAAAAAAAACCTCACTTTTGAAAGTGAGGTTTTAAGTAATCTATAAAGTTTCATT
>JBBSRP010000223.1:0-4813 GCA_038242935.1 Flavobacteriales bacterium | reverse complement strand
TAGAACTTTCGGAAATATGATTGGTAAAGGCTATACTGTAAATTCGGCAATGACCGAAATGAGTATGGTTGCAGAAGGATATTATGCTGTAAAAAGCGCTTACAAACTTAACCAAGAATACGGAGCGAAAACGCCAATTATAGATGCTGTTTACGGGATTTTGTATGAAGGTAAAGACGCTCGTAAAGTCTTCAAGAAACTTACAGAAAAGTTAGACTAAGTTCTGGTCTCTAAATAAAATAATAACGGTCAGTACTCTTGAGAATACTGACCGTTTCTATTTATTTTTATTTTGCAAAAAAACTTATCTCACAATAACGCCATCTTTGAAAAGAATTGGAACCTCTTCAAAATTAGCTTCTACAATACTTCCTGCTGTAAATATGTATTTCTTGTCGAATAGTTTGTTATCGATAAAGAAAGTCAGCATAAACTCGTTATTTAATGCAAGAACACTTTCTTCTAGCATTTCAACTTTTGCCACCGAAACGGCGGGTACTTCGATGTAAGCGTGTCTCAATAATGATGTCTTTTTCATTTCGCCATCAATAGTTCCAAAAGCTTTAGAAACTATAATTGCGTTGTCCATCATAAAGTCGCTGTCATTTACAAGATATATGTACCACATATTGCTCATAAAGTCGTCACTCCACTCCTGCACCGCTGCAAGAAATATATTTTCTACTTCTGGAATTAGTATGTCTTTTCTCATAGTTGAATTCTAAATTATGTTGAATGTTAACGAGATTTCATAGCCCCGATGGGAACGGCATCCTTTTTCTTTTTTTCTTAGAAAAAAGAAAAAGATATAGTGGACAGCGGGATTAAGCTCCTAAAAAAAATTAAATGCTTGATTTAAATTGTTCTAAAAATCTAACGTCATTTTCGTAAAACATTCGGATATCACTAATTTGGTACAGCAACATTGCGATGCGCTCGATGCCCATACCAAAGGCGAAACCTGTATATTCTTCGGCATCTATACCGCAGTTTGTCAGGACATTTGGATCTACCATTCCGCAGCCCATAATTTCTAACCAACCTGTTCCTTTTGTAATTCGGTAATCTGTTTCGGTCTTTAAACCCCAGTAAATGTCCACCTCAGCACTTGGCTCAGTAAATGGGAAATAGGAAGGTCTAAGTCGTATTTTTGACTTGCCGAACATCTCTTTTGTGAAATATAAAATTGTCTGTTTCAAATCTGCAAACGACACATCTTTGTCTATATAAAGTCCTTCAACCTGATGAAAAATACAATGAGATCTCGAAGAAACGGCTTCGTTACGAAAAACGCGTCCTGGAGAAATTGTGCGAATTGGCGGTTTATTTTCTTCCATATAACGCACTTGAACCGATGAAGTGTGCGTTCTTAAAAGCACATCTGGATCAGTCTGAATAAAGAAAGTATCCTGCATATCGCGCGCCGGATGGTATTCTGGAAGATTAAGCGCTGTAAAATTGTGCCAGTCATCCTCAATTTCAGGGCCTTCGGAAACATTGAAGCCGATGGATGAAAATATATCTGTAATTTGATTTTTTACAAGTTGTATCGGGTGACGAGAACCAATCTTGATCGGCTCGCCTGGACGTGAAAGATCACCGTAAATAGGATTTGAATCTTCGCGACTTTCCAAGAAATCCTGGATCATCTTGATTTTTTCTTCTACCGCAACTTTAAGACTGTTGATGACCTGTCCAAATTCCTTTTTCTGATGATTTGGAACTTGCTTAAATGCAGCAAAAAACTCATTCAAAATTCCTTTCTTGCCGGAAAACTTTATTCTAAAAGCCTCAAGCTCTGATTTATCTGTTGTCTGAAATGCTTGAACTTCGGCGATATATTGAGCTATTCTTTCTGTCATAATAGTGGAATGTGGTGCAAATTTAATAATTAAATTCACTTGATTCTAATGCAAGTTTTATTATTACGAAATGTACTGCTTTTCTAAGAAATAGCTTACGATAGCTTCTTTCATTAAAACAGATTGTTCGCCAGCTTTAAGTGGTGGCAATTCCTCTTTTACAGTATAATGAGGCCATCCTTCGGTATCTACATAATCAAATTCATAAAAGCCGTAAGGCTCTAGCAGCCTGCAAATTGCAATATGCATTAAGTTTAGCTTTTCGTCTTTCTTATATTTATTGTGAACTTTCCCTAGTTCCTGAACGCCTATTAAATAAATAATTGCGTCTAAATCAAGGTCTTCCCCCTGTGAAAACTGCTCTGAAAGCAGATGAACTAAGGTTTCCCAACGTTCTTTTAATTGTATATCTCTTGCCATAATGGAAATTAATTTTTGAGAATTAGGAAAAGTATCCTAATAGCTATTATTTTGCAAAGATAGGATTTGAAATTCAGTTCTTACTATAAAGCCTTTGTCTTGAAAAAGGTTTAAACACATTTTTTAAATGGAATTTATTGACATTATAATTGGCGGATTTTTACTCTACGGATTTTTCAGAGGAATCTGGAACGGCCTTTTTGTAGAGCTTGCATCGTTTGTATCGCTTCTTGTGGGAATCTGGGCTGCATTAAAATTCTCGAACATCCTCGGCGCATTGCTACAATCTATAGTTTCTTGGTCGCCAAGAACGATTATGATCGTTTCTTTTGCATTGACATTTATCTTAGTTTTTATAGGAATTACATTGCTGGCAAAGGTTTTTACAACTCTCTTTAGCTTTGCGGGATTGGGAATTATCAATAAAATTCTTGGAGGCCTATTTGGAACGATGAAAATGGTTCTGATCTTGGGTGTAAGTCTGGGTATTTTCGACAAGATAAATTTTGCCAATCACATTACTGAAAAAGAAACTCTTGAAAAATCTATGCTGTACTTTCCAGTTTTGAATACTGCAACGAGTATCTATCCATCTTTGCAAGATTGGCTGCTGAAACAAGATTTTAGCCAAGAAAATGCCGAAGCAGAAACCTCAACAACTGAATAATTTTTAGAGCATTCTAATTGCAGTTTTTGGAATCCATCCTTGCACACCGTTGGGCAATGCAACTTTACTCCAACCATTTACATCTTCGATAATTAGCACTTTTGCACCTTCGTGAATAGGAGTAATCTCAGGCGATGTATCTTTAGGTTCGCTATGAATTGCAGTAACGGTTTCAAAAACAATTGCCGATTTATTCGAATCTCTATACTTTTTCTGGAATCTCGCCGAAAGCAAACTAGCAATTAAAACCAATACAGCAATGGTCATCAGTCCAAAAAATAATCTCTTCGGCATTGTTGATTGCAAGAAGTAAAACCCTGCGAAAGCAAGTAAAAACACGAATGCCACTGCAACCGAAATCCACGCCCAAGTATTGTAATGGAAAACTGAAGTTGTATCAAAAAGTAGTTTATCCATTCCTGCTCTTGGCACTACATTAAACTCATCTACAGCAAGTTTTTTCGAAAAATCCAAGTTATTCTCGATGCTAGAACAAGTTGGATTTAGTTGTTTGGCCTTTTCGAAATTATAAACGGACAAAGCAACTTTATTTAATTTGTAATAGGCGTTTCCAAGGTTAAAATACACCTCATCAGAAACCAATCCTTCTTTTAAAACCTGTTCATATTTGGCTGCAGCCTGTTCAAATTGCTCTTTTTGATAAAGATCATTGCCTTGTTCAAATGTCTTTTTGGCTTCAGATTTGGACTGAGCAAATAGAATTTGAGTGAATAAAATGGCTATGTAAATAATTGATTTCATCTTAATTGATCTGTTTTTCAAGTTCAGAAATAATGGCAATTGCTTTGTCATAATCTTGCTGGATTGCCACATTTGACGAGGGAGCATAACGTGCAAAATCGCAATTTTCTATCAATTTAATAAGTTTTCGTGTGGTTTGTGCCGAAGCATTTCGAGACATCAAAATACTCTCTATTGTCTCTTTACTCATTTCAGAAGTTTCAATTTGCAACTTGGCTTTCAAGAAATTATGCAGTGCTTTTTCCAACGAAATATAGAATAATTCTTTGTTTCCAAGATTCAACTTAGCTTCAGAAAGATATTTCTTAGCTAGTTTATTAGATTTCTTAATCTTGTTTCCTTTTATATCTCTAGCGATCTTTTCACGTTGTTTTTTGAACAACATTATAAACGGAATTGCTAGAAAAGGAATTACAAGAAGAAGGTAAAACAAGTTTGACTCAAAGAAATCCTCTTGATTTGCTCGCTTTAAATGAGACTTTAATTTGATATATTCAAACTGGCTTTGAGCATTCACTTTATTTTTTACCATCGGAGTATTTGCAGCTGCTGTTGCGGGTGCCGCCGTTGGCCCATCCATAACATTGATTGTGATATCTCCAGAATTGATAGTTTTATATTTGTTCGAATTTAAATCGAAATAGGTAAAGGGGATTGATTTTATAATATACTTCCCTTTAAACTGTGGCACGATCGCGTAGCTGTCGGATACATTTCCGCTCATTCCACTAAGGTTTGTATTGACTTTTTCGTCACGCACCGCATCATATCTTTCTAATCCCGCAGGAACAACTGGTTTTGGCAAATCAAAAAGTTTTAGATTTCCTTTTCCGCTAATGTTAACGGTTAAATCTAAAGATTCTCCGTTGTTCAGGGTGGTTTTTGATGGTGTGACTTTAAAATCAAATGTTCCAACTGCTCCACCAAAGTCTTCTGGCTTTCCGTTAATAGGCAATGCTTTTACATTTAGCGTTTTCTTTCCTGCTGCTACACGCTTATGATCTTTTGTTGTAATTACTTGTCCAAATACAGTTCTTCTATTTGAAGGCAATTCAACATCAATATCCAACGAAAGTGGTTCGATATCCAGAGCGCCAGTCTT